>CAYNWJ010000097.1:0-11600 GCA_964400815.1 uncultured bacterium | reverse complement strand
ACTTCTGTAGGCAATACATTTTCAACAGCATCCATGAAATGCAACCACAATTGGCGCACACCGAAAACCAGGTGTTCAGCTGTTTTCTGGGGGCTCCCATCCTCCGTTTCACCTCACCGTCCCCCGCACCGGGAGAAGCTAAAGCGCGGCTCTTCAAACGGCTTCGCTCAGAAACAGAAGAGAGGGCCGGCGAACCCCTTCACAAGGCCGGTTAAACCGTGTGATGATGAACGCTTACACATTTTCATATTGACAATTTCAGGAAATTTATTATATTGTTTACGTGATAAACGGTACGAAAACCACAAGGTGGTCGCCATGAACATCAATAATGTCGGCAGAATTCCAAACGCTGAAGACCCACGGACGGATAAGTCCGGGGTGGAAGCCGGGCAGCAGACGAGCGTGACCGCGGATACGGACACGGCGTCCGGGATCGCCGGGGATGCTCCCCGGAAAAGCGCAGGAACCCGCGATTCATTTCAGTCCACTGCTGACCGTGCGCGCGTCCGCGAGTTGACAGACATGGTGAGCAACATGGAACCACCGGTCCGCGAGGAAGCCGTGGCGCGGGCGCGTCAGCGAATAAGCGAGGGATATTACGACAGCCGTGAGTTTCTCGGAGGCCTGGCGGAAAAACTGATCAACACCGGAACGGCGCCCTGACAGCCTCTCTTTCCTTAATCTGTTTTTTTTCGAACCTACAGGCGTTTGAAGCGTTGATATCAATGAACGGAACGTTTCATAATCACGCCACTATGATTGAATAGACTTCTTCGATGGAAACACTGACCAGCCAGCAGACAATCGAAACAATACCCACTGAAACTCCCGTGTGGCGTTCGGTCCTGATCGAATGCGAGCCGGGATGCGAGGATGCTGTATCGGGCCTCGTGTTCGAGGCGGGTTTCACCGGGATCGAGGAGCATTTCGATTCGGGCAGAATCCGCTATTCCGCCTATTACCGTGTCCAGCCGGAACTCGACGATCCCCTGGAAAGGCTCAAGGGACTGTTCGAAGCGTCGAACGATTTCACCGGCGAATCCTGCGCCAGCATCGTCGAGACCACGGAAGTGGTGAACGAGGACTGGGAAAAAAGCTGGCGCGAGGGCCTCACTCCCATCGAGATCGGTGAGCGTCTCGTGGTGCGTCCTTCCTGGACCGAATACGACAACGAGGACGAGCGTGTCGAAGTGGTCATCGATCCCAAGATGGCATTCGGCACCGGCGCACACGAGTCCACACGCCTCTGTCTTGAAATCCTCGAAAAAATGACCCTCCGCAACATCTCGGTGCTCGATATAGGCTGCGGCTCGGGTATTCTCTCCATCGGCGCGGTCAAGCTCGGCGCCCGCTGCGCCATCGGGTTCGATTTCGATCCCGATTCGGTGGCCAACGCCCAGATGAACCTCAAGTCCAACCGGGTTGACGACCGTGTTCAGATCTATGAGGGCGACCTGGCGGAAGTGGAGCCGGGACGTTTCAACCTGGTCGTGGCGAATATCATCAGTTCCGTCCTCACCCCCCGGTTGGGAAATATCCGCAGCTTCATCATGCCCGGCGGCATGGCGATTTTCTCCGGCATTCTCGCCGAAGAGGAGAAGGAATTCGTAAAGGAACTGAAAAAGAAACGGTTCAAGGTGGACGAAATATTCCGGTCGGGTGACTGGATCGCCGTGGCCACCATGCGGGGCATGTAACGTTGACACCAGAGGCACTTCCGATACGGGCGCTGATTTCACGGCGCCTTTTTTGTTGGAGTTCTCTCCGGTGTTAACGAAACCACACCAACACCACTCACCCCCTGTCACATGAATGTGACATCCCCCTCTCTCGCACGCGAAAGAGGGGGAAACCGTGGCGCAGGAATTTCAGGGCGCGTAACTCCCCTTCTCTTAAAGATTTAAGAGAAGGGGCCGGGGGATGAGTTCTGATTTTCCATGAAAAGCCGGAACCCGCCTGTTTCGAAGCCATGTCCCCTTTCAAGAGGACGATTGCCGGCTTTCCCTTTTCCCTTGATTCCCGTCCGGCCGCGTGCAATCTTTCAGAACACCGGAAATCATGGAGGATCACCATGCCCGTACGATATATCTCCGCCGCCGTGCTGTGCCTTGCGGCAATAGCTCTTGCCGGCTGTTCTGACGGTGGAAAGGAGACTGTGGATTCAACCGAACAGGCTGTGCCCGCGACCGGCGCCGTGACGGTCACCATCATCGACGGCAGGACCGGAGAGCCCGTTCCCGCCCGCGTCTACGCCCGTGGCAGCGATGACAGCCTGTACGTGGCGGAGGGCTGTGTTCCCTACAGCCGGCCGGGATTCGTGTCGAGGATCGGCTATGCGGGGACTCATTTCACCACCCTGGGCCAACCCTTCACCCTCGAACTTCCCGCCGGAACGGCCCGCATCGTGGTGGAGCGTGGGAAGGAATACCTGACATCGGTGAAAACCGTCTCCGTCGTCCCCGGTTCCAATCCTCCGGTGGAGATCATGCTCGACCGCTGGATCGACATGAACGCGCGTGGATGGTATTCGGGCGACCTCCACGTCCACAGGCCCCTCGATGATCTCGCCGGCCTCATGCGCGCCGAGGACCTGAATGTCGCGGTTCCCCAGACCGTCTGGGGAATGAAACGGGAACCCGGCCTGGACTCCTGGCTGGAGCGCGCCGCGGACAACGGCGTCATCGCCGTGGACGACAATCGCGCCTTCAGCGTGCTCAGTCATGAGATCGAACGCTTCCGCAACAGCGCCATCTTCATCCACAACACCGGAAAGACCGAACTGCCCGTGGCGGAATACGAGGAAACCAACCGGACCAACATGGCCCTCATCGCCCTGGGCCGTGAGGCGGGCGGTCTCGTGGAGGTGGAAAAGCCCTGGTGGCCGGAATCCCACATCGATGTGGCGCTGGGAAAGGCGGATTTCGTCGGCATCGCCAACAATCACTTCACCTACCGGAGCCATCTTCCCGAGCATCCGCGACGGCGGACGGAGTACCGGGACGATTATCCGGAGGGCGTGACCGGGTACGCCGCCTATGTGTTCGATCTCTACTACGCCTATCTCAACTGCGGATTCCACGTGGCCCCCAGCGCGGGATCGGCGTCCGGCGTGCTCCCCAATCCCCTCGGCTACAACCGCATCTACGCCCGTGTGGCGGGTGGTTTTTCCTATGACGCGTGGTTCGAGGCCGCGAAGGCGGGGCTGTCCTTCGTCACCAACGGCCCCATGCTGTACATGACGGTCGACAGGCGGAACATGGGGGAGACGGTCACGGTTGACAACGGCCGCATATCCGTCTCCTGCGGCGTGCACACATCCCGTCCCCTCGACCGTATGGAAATTATCCTCGATGGCGAGGTGGTGGAGACCGCCGGCCTCGGGGGTGGAGGAACCAACACCGTGCTCGATTTCATCCTGGACGTCGACAAAAGCGGCTGGGTCGCGGCCCGCTGTTTCGAGAAAGGGGAGGATCCCTTCCGGTTCGCCCACACCGCGCCGGTGTATATCGAGGTTCCCGGAAAACCCTTCCGTCCCGACCGGGAGGCCGTGTCCTATTTCCTCAAAAAAACGAAATCGCTGGTCGCCCGCGCCGAAACAGGCGACTATCCCGACGATGCCGCCCGCGATGCCGCCATGGGTGTGTACCAGTCCGCGGCCGCCTTCTTCGAAAACCTGCTGAACGAAGCCGAATGAACACCCGACACACCCGGGAGAAACCTGTCATGCCCCTTTTTCGAAACCTGCTCGAGCATTCCTTTCGGTCCGCATTTCTCTTCCTGTCACTGGTGATCCTTGCGGGAACCGCGGCACACGCCGGCACGCCCGTTCAGTGGGATGTGGACGAGCCCGGACGCTGGACCGCAACCGCAGCCTCCGTGACCGTCGAAAGCTCCGATGAGGCCCGTGACGGCGGGACGAGCCTGCGGTTCCGGGGGGCGTTTGCCGGCGAACCCGATGCGGCCGCGTCCGTCACCCACCCCATGGGACCGAAGGAGTTCTACCGCCTCACCGCGTGGGTGAAGGTCCTGAACAGCGGGGGCGGGATGGGCCCGGTGCTTCCGAAATGCGTGTTCGAGGCCGGGCCGGAGGGAAGCTTCCTCGGGCAGGCGATGGTCGAGGGGTTCGATGCCTCGCGCGGGAATCAGTGGCAGCGGCTTTCCTGCGAGTTCAGGGTCCCCTGGGGCGCCGTTCGCGGACGGCTGGCGATGGGGATCGAAAACCGTATCGTGGAAGGCGGAGAACGCATTGCATTCGACGTGCTCGTGGACGATGTCCTCGTGGAATCCATCCCCCACTACACCATCGGGGGGAAATACACGTTCGACACCGTGCCCGCGCCCCTCGCGGAACTCCGGGGCGTACACCCCCGCCTCTATATCACGGCGGAGGATATCCCTATTTTGAAACGAAAGATCGCCGGCACCCACAAGCACCTCTGGGAGGAGTTCATCGACCAGACCGACCGCATGGTGGAGAACGGCCCTCCCGAATACATGGACAGGACCGAGTATCCCAACACCGAACAGAACTATATGCGCGGCACGGGGAACGGCATGCCCTTCCTGGCGCTGGCATGGATCCTGACCGGTGATCGCAAATATCTGGATGCCGCCGAGGAATGGGCGCTCACCTCCTGCAATTATCCCACCTGGGGGCTCGAGGAATTCGCCAACGTTGACCTGGCGACCGGACATCAGATGTACGGCCTGAGCATCATCTATGACTGGTGCCATCACGATCTGGCCCCCGAAACCCGCGACACCATCCGCCGGACGCTGGCGGAAAAGGGTGCGCACCTCTTCGACGTGGCGGCGAAGGGCATCATAGTAGAGGACCCCGAGGCCTATCGCAAACACCCCTGGCCGGAGTGGGACGAGGCCTGGCTCCAGAACCATCTCTGGATCAATGCCTGCGGTCTGGGAACGGCGGGGCTTGTGATATGGGACGAGGTTGACGGCGCCCTGCGCTGGCCGGCCTTCGCCCTCGACCGCTACCGGCGGACCTGGGAGGTGCTCGGCGCCGACGGGGCCAGCCACGAGGGACCGGGATACTGGAGCTATGGTGTCGCCTGGCTGCTCAAATACATGTACCTGTCACGCGGCCTGCTCGGCGAGGACCTTTTCGGGCATCCCTGGTTCCGGGAAACATGGAAATATCGTGTGCACATGGGCCTGCCGAAAAATTCCTGGACCTATTCCAACACAACCGTCGATGTGGGAGACAGCCGCCGTTACGACTGGTACGGCCCGGACTACATGCTCAGGGCGCTCGCGGCGGAGTACGGCGAGGGGCACGCCCAGTGGCTGGCGGAGGCTCTCGACGAGGCCGATGCGGAACATCCTGTGGGCCGCTGGATGAACATCCTCTTCTACGATCCCTCGGTCGAGCCCGTCGCCCAGAACGACCTGCCCACCATGTACCGTTTCCCCGATATCGACATCGCCGCCATGCGTTCCGACTGGTCGGGCGACGAGTCGTTCGTGTTCTTCAAATGCGGGCCCTATATCGGCCACCACGCCATACGGACCATGACCTACTGTCCATCCTCGGCCCACCACGTGCATCCCGACACCAACAACTTCATGATCTTCGCCTGCGGTGAATGGCAGATCGTCGATGACGGCTACCGCGCAAAGTGGGCCGCCTATCACAACACCCTCCTCGTGGACGGCGGTGAGCAGCTTGGCGGGGGACATCCCATCTTCAACGGTGTCGAGCCCCACGCGGTGGAAGCCCGGCCCCGTATTGCGAAGGCGGTGTCCACCCCCGGACTGGACCATCTGGTCGGCGAGGGTGCTGAGGCCTATCCCGCCATCGCCGGGCTCGTCCGCTTCGACCGTCATCTCCTGTACCTGAAACCCGATGTGCTCATCGTGCTCGATGACATCGCCGTGGACTCCCCCCGCGAGCTGGAACTCCGTTTCCACCCCGAACAGCAGGAGGCGGAGGCCCGCGGGTCGTCCTTCATCATGCGGGGGGAGAAATCCGTGCTCATGCTCGATCCGCTGACACGCGAGGGGGTCGGCGTCACCGAATCGGTCATAGACGCCCTGCCGAAAGGCGAGGGTGACGATGTCATTCCCATGTACACCATCCGGCTCACAACGAGCGGCTCGGTCTGGAGGAACGCCGTGGCCCTCTCATGGTCGGAACTTGACACCGTCCCCGTCCGTGTGCGCCTCGACCGCGCGGGAGAGACGTGGACGTTCCTCACCGGCGGCCGCTCCGTCGAATTCGACTGGAGGACCGGCGAGGCGAAACTCCTTGACTGATACGGCAGTATGTCCGGATGCCCGGGGAACGACGCACCCCCCTGAAACCCAAAGTATTATGCTATTATAAATTATGGTATTACAGCCAATACTCATGCATGAAAAATTATTACAACTGTCGGAACCGCATGAAACCGATGGTGACGTCCATGGAAGAATGATGATTGACCGTACACCGTTTGAACCATGATTATTGGGATGAAAGGATTGACAGGATTGAAATCCCGGTTCATCCCGTAATCCCGGAAATCCCGGTTCAGCAGTTGAAAACCGGCGAAATGCATGTGTTTTCCGGGAAATGGGGATTGTCAGCCGGGGGACGTCGTTGTCAAAGGGAGGAAGAAGATATATATTATTGAAGGAACGCCCATTGTCATACAAGGGAATGGGCCAATGAAAAAGGGGGATCAACCATGCATCAAACTGCTTCATCATTCCATCGCCGTATCATGGGCGTCGTGGTTCTTATGGCGGCGTCGGCGCTGTTCTTCGGCTGCGGGGGAGCATCGGCGCCCGAAGCGACCCGTGTCAAGGCGGGGCTCGGGGAAACGGTCATCACGCCGCAGGAGATGCTCCAGATGCGGGGGTTCGCGCGCAGCCAGGTGGCCACCGGCACCCATGACGATCTGCATGCGAGAACGCTGGTGGTCGAGGGGGAAGACGGCGATGTGTCGGCGATCATGGCAATTTCGCTGTGCAGCATGGACCGAGAAATCGTGGAGAGGATCCGCGAGGGGGTGAACGAGAAGACCGGCATCCCTGCGGAAAACGTGCTCATCTCATGCACACACACCCACGCCGGCCCCGGCCTGGGACGTGGCGCCGAGGCATACCGCGACTACCTGGTCGCCCAGTCGGTCGCCTCCGCGGAGCAGGCCTGGACGAACCGTTTTCCCGCCCGCATCGGCTGGGGAACGACGGAGATCTTCGAACTGGGGCACAACCGCCGCAAGCTGCTCTACGGCGGCCTGCATCCCGATCCCATGGCCTCCGTTCTCACCATCGAGGACGCCGCCGGGGCGCTCAAGGGCGTACTGGTCAATTACGGCTGTCATCCGTCCGCCCTGGACTGGCGGAACACGCAATATTCCGAGGACTGGGCCTATTATGCCATCCGCGACATCAAGGCCGGTCTGGAGGGCGCTCCCTGGGTGGCCTATTTCCAGGCGGCCGAGGGCGACATCAATGTCGGCTATCAATCCGAGCTGTCCGCGGTGGGCGTGTACATGCCCATCAGGAACTATGAGTACATCGAGAAGAAGGGCAAGCAGATGGCCGATGCGGTCCTGGACGCCCTTCCCGGTATCGAGGCCCGGGGCGACATCAGCATCGAAACCGCCATCGACACCTTCGAGTATCCCCGGCGCGACAGCTTCCCGGTGACCCTCGCGGAAGCCGAAAAGGCCGCCGCCGCCGCGGAGCGCAGACTCGCCGAGGCAGAGAAGGACCCCTCGCTCGAGGGCACCCGCATTCTCGACGAGGCGAAGGTCGAGGTCTTCCAGACGGGACAGCGGCTCCGAACCGCCCGGCGCTTCTATGAATCCGAACGATCCGACGAGCCCATCGTGATCGAGCAGCAGGCCGTGCGCATCGGCGGCGCCGCATTCGTCACCATCCCCGGCGAGGTCTTCTCGGAGCTGGGGCTGCGCATCAAGGAGGGATCGCCAGCGGAAGCCACCTTCGTCCTGGGTGTGTCAAACGGCTTCGGGGGATATCTTCCCACGGAGAAGGAATTCATCGAGGGGGACTACGAGGTGGACGGCTGCCGCTACAGCAGCAAGGCGGGCGATGTCTGCGTGAACTCCTCGCTCGCGGTGATACAGACTGCGTGGAAATAGGCTCCGGACGGCTCAATCATTGAGTTTCGAAAATCAAACGGGACACCTGGAAAACAGGTGTCCCGTTTTGAGTGGTATCGACCGGTGTTTGCCGATCAATGCTCGCTTTCGACCGTTTCCGGCGGCGGGAAGAGTTCCTCGATCTTCGCCGCGGCGTCATCGGGTATTTCAATGTCGGCCGCATTGATGTTGTCTTCCACCTGGGAGACTTTCGTGGCGGCGCTGATGACGCTGGTGACCGCCGGATTGCGGAGGCACCATGCTATGGCGAGCTGGGCGGGGGTGACACCCAGGTCGCCCGCGATCGAAGCGAATTCCTGCGCTTTCTTCTTGTTCTCCTCGGTCCAGTAGAGGCGTTTGATGACCGAGTTGATGTCGTCGTCCGCGGCGCGGGTGTCCTGGGGGGCTTCCTCGCCGGGTTTGTACTTTCCGGTCAGCATGCCGTGGGCCAGCGCCGAGAAGACCACGTTCCCGATGCCCTCAGCCTCGGTGCAGGGGAAGAGATTGCGCTCGGGATAGCGGTAGAGGAGGTTGTACCGGGGTTCGCTCACGCCCATGGGACGGGCGCCCAGTTCCTTCGCCACCCTGTTGGCGCGGGCGATCAGATGGGCCGGCCATTCGCTCACGCCCCAGTACAGGATCTTGCCCTGACGGGCCAGGTCCTCGAGAGCGCGTATGGTCTCCTCGAGAGGCGTATCGGGATCGGGACGATGGCACATGTAGAGGTCGATATAGTCGGTCTTGAGGCGTTTGAGGCTGGCGTGGCAGGCCTCGTGGATATGTTTCGCGGACAGCCCGCCGCCGTTTATATGACCGGTGATGTTCAGCCAGCACTTGGTGAGGATGAACAGCGACTCACGGGGAAAATCGCCCAGATGTTTCCCCAGCACCTTCTCCGCCTCTCCCTTGTTGTAGGCGTCGGCGGTGTCGAAGAAGTTCACGCCTCCGTCATAGGCCGTGCGGATCGTGGCTTTCGCGGTCTTGTCGTCCAGCTTGAAGCCGATGGTGAGATAGCTGCCCAGGCCGATGGTGCTGAGCTTGACACCCCATTTTCCCATGTTGCGATATTGCATGTCAGGTTCCTCCTTCCTCGTTCGGTTCATCCCTTCGAATTCGAGGTATCAGTATAGTATTAAACATAGGACAAACCGGCGGCGGGAACAAGGTTTTTTCGCAGAAGGAAAGATTCCTCATGGAAAATAAACGGGCGTGACCGCCTCGTTTCATTCGGTCACGCCCGCCGTAACAGGGGAGAATGTGCAGTTCGGTTTATTTCGTCACAACCTGTTCAGGGTGATGCCGCCGTTGGTGGTCCGCGCGTTCACCCTGACGCCGCCGGCGCCGACACGGCCCTCGAGACTGTTCTTTCCGATCCTGTCCACCGCGATGGAGAAGCCGCCGCCCCTGATCCTGCCGTTCGTTGTGCTGATGTCGAGATCGGCGTCGACGTCGCCGGGCAGACCGAGTTCGATGGAGCCGTTGGTAGTGGTGATGTCGATGTCGGAATCGATCCTCCCGCGGACATTGACGGTGATGCTGCCATTGGTCGTTTTCGCGTCACGGACACCCTTGACATTCTCCAGGACGATGTTGCCGTTGGTGGAGCGGGCCTCCACCTCGCCGCTGACGTCTTCCGCCCTGATGCCGCCGTTGGTGGACACCAGTTCCATGTCACCGGCCGCCCCGGCGACGCGGATGCTGCCATTGGTGGTTCCCGCCCGTTCGAGAGGGATTCCCGCCGGAAGGCTGATGTCGTATTCGACGTTGACCTTCGCGTTCTTGCGGAGGTATTTCGTCTCGATGGAGAGCGCACCGTTCCGCTCGACGACGATCTCGACCTTTTCGAGCTCGCTTCTTCCCTTCCGTGTTTTCTTCACCGCCCTGACCAGGACATGATCGCGGTCCCATGAGGTGACGTTGATGCTGCCGTTGATGTTCGACACCTTCACCGGGGTGCCTTCGGTGAGCGTATAGGTCTGCTCGAATTCCTCTTCGGCGGCGAGCGCGAAATCCGTCGTGAGGCAGGCGGCGGCCAGTATGGCGAGCAACACCGGGACGATACGCTGGATCGATGGTTTCATGTGCGTTCCCTTCCTTCGTACAGGTTCTTTTCAGTCGGCGCGGTTCCCGTATGGTTGTCCGGCAGATTGTGAGGCGGTGGTGGAGGAACGAAAGCCGGTACATCCGCTCCACCTGTCTCCGCTTTCTTATACTGTGACGCGGGCGGAGGCGGGATTATTTCAATATTTCTTGTGCTTCCTCCCGAACGGGCGCATATTTTCATCATTGCAGCGGCGCCATCCGCGGGAACGCGGCTTCACCATGTCGGATACGGAAAAAGGCTACCACCCACATACACACTTCGAGGAGGCGCGCATCATGAAACGGCAGCTGTTCACCGGGGCGCTCGCGGCGCTTGTCATCATTACGGGGGGGATTACCGTGAACGGACAGGATTTCGACGGACTCACCATGAACCTCGGCACCCTTCACCGGCTTTCGGACGCGAAGACCCGATCCATCAGCCCGGAAAATTTCACCGGGGAAAAGGGCAGGGGCGGCATGGCGACCCTCGATGAGGGATCGGCGAAGAATGCCGCCCGCGACTTGGGGCAGGGATGGAAAGTCAATCCCTATGTCCACATCCAGCCCGGCGAGACCTTTACCATGGGTGAGATCGACGGTCCCGGGGCCATCCAGCAGATCTGGCTCACCCCGGCGGGAAACTGGCGCTACATGATCCTTCGCTTCTATTGGGACGGCGAGGAGGAACCCTCCATCGAATGCCCGGTGGGTGATTTCTTCGCATGCGGGTGGGGACGGTACGCCCAGGTGTCGTCGCTCCCGGTGTGCGTGAATCCCGGCAGCGCCTTCAACTGCTACTGGGTCATGCCCTTCCGCAGGAAGGCCCGCATCACCATGGAGAACATCGGCGAGGACCGCTGCACCCTCTATTACCAGATCAACTACACCCTCACCGATGTTCCCGAAGACGCCGCCTATCTCCACGCCCAGTTCCGCCGGACCAATCCCCTGCCCTACAAGGAGGTCTATACCATCGTGGACGGCATCAGGGGGAAGGGGCACTATGTGGGAACCTACATGTGCTGGGGCGTGAACAACAACGGCTGGTGGGGAGAGGGCGAGATCAAGTTCTACATGGACGGCGACACGGAATTCCCCACCATCTGCGGCACGGGGACCGAGGACTATTTCTGCGGGTCATACTGCTTTCTTGTGCCGGACGAGAACGGCAAGCGGCAGTACCGGGAGTTCACCACGCCCCACGCAGGCATGCCGCAGGTGCTGCGTCCCGACGGTGTCTATGACGCCAACACCCGGTTCGGGCTCTATCGCTGGCATGTCATGGACCCGGTGCGCTTCGAGGATGACCTGCGGGTGACCATCCAGGCCCTCGGCTGGCGGTCGGGCGGACGGTATCTTCCGCTCCAGGACGACATCAGCTCCGTGGCCTTCTGGTACCAG
>CAYNWJ010000096.1:6121-11762 GCA_964400815.1 uncultured bacterium | reverse complement strand
CACGATGGTCCTGATGATGGCGTCCAGTTCGCCCTTGTCGGAGATCTGGACGAGTCCCTTCTCCTTCACGATGGCATCGGGATCGCCGCCCGATTCGAGCATGTCCTCGAACACGGTCTTGGCGATGGACCCCGAGATGGTTCCCGCATCGATCATGGCGAGCAGCGAGGCGAGATGGCGGGAGGTGACCCGGCATTCCCCGATTTCCATGTGCGATTCGTTCAGGACACGGAGCACCTCGCCCATGACCCAGTTCGAGGCCTTCTTCGGATCGGCCCCGTGACCGACGACTGCCTCGTAGTAGGCCGCAACGCCGGGTGTCGAGGTCAGGATGTCGGCGTCATATTCTGGGATGCCGTACTCGCTCTGGAAGCGTTCCCGCATCCGGCCGCGGAGCTCCGGAAGTCCGGCGCGTATATCCTCCAGCCAGGGATCATCCACCACCACCGGCACCAGGTCCGGCTCGGGGAAATAGCGGTAGTCATGGGCCTCTTCCTTCGAACGCATGGTGGAGATAGTCTCCCGGTCGGCGTCGAACAGGAGCGTCTCCTGGACGACCCTGCCGCCGCTCTCCACCAGATCCGTCTGCCGGGCGATCTCGATCCTGATGGCGTTGACCGCGTTCACGAAGGAGTTCATGTTCTTGATCTCGGTGCGTGTGCCCAGTTCGTCGGTCCCTTCGGGACGGATGGAGATGTTCGCGTCCACGCGGATGTCGCCCTGGAACATGTTCCCGCGCGAGGCCCCGGAGAAGATGAGGATCTCACGCATGGTGTTGAGGAACACGCTGATCTCGTCGAGGGTCTCGAAATCGGGTTCCGTGACGATCTCGATGAGCGGCACACCGCAGCGGTTGACATCGAAATAGGAGTCACCCCGGCTGTCGTCGTGGATGAGCTTGCCGGCGTCCTCCTCCATGTGGATGCGGTTGAAGCGGATATTCTTCCTGCCTGCGGAGGTTACCACCTCGACACCGCCGCCCCTGATGAGGGGAAACTCGAACATGCTGATCTGGTAGCCCTTGGGGAGATCGGGATAGAAATAGTTCTTGCGGGCGAACCAGCTTCTCTCCTGCACCTTCCCGCCGGTGACAAGACCCACACGGATGGCAAGCTCAACCGCGCGGCGGTTCAGCACCGGCAGCACTCCGGGCATGCCGAGGCAGACCGGACAGGCGTGTGAATTGGGCTCCCCGCCGAAGGCGGTCGGGCAGCCGCAGAATATTTTGGTATTCGTGTCAAGGTGGCAGTGAATTTCCAGCCCGACCGTCGGGATCCATTTCACGCTCATGCCGCACCCCCTGTGTCCGCGGGGAGGCTTCCCACGTGTTTCTCGAGGGCGGCCGCCAGGGTGAAGAGGGTTGACTCGTCGAGGATCCTTCCCATGAGCTGAACGCCCACAGGCAGACCGTCCGCCGTCTTGCCCGCGGGGACTGAAATGCCGGGCAGGCCCGCCAGGTTCAGTGAGATGGTGTAGATGTCCGCCAGGTACATCTGCAGGGGGTCGTTGATCTTGGAACCGAGGGGGAAGGCCGGGGTGGGCGAGACCGGAGCGAGAATGGCGTCGACCTCAGCCAGCGCCGCGTCGAAATCGTTCTTGATGAGGCGTCTCACCTTCTGGGCCTTGCGGTAGTATGCGTCGTAATAGCCAGCCGACAGGCAATAGGTCCCGAGCATGATGCGCCGCTTGACCTCGTCGCCGAATCCCTCCGAGCGAGAGCGGCAGTAGAGGTCGAGGAGGTTTTCGGGATTTTCCGCGCGGTAGCCGAACCGGACGCCGTCATAGCGCTCGAGATTCGCCGAAGCCTCCGCCGTGGCGAGGAGGTAGTATGCGGGAACGGCATATTCCGTGTGCGGCAGGGAGATGTCCACCGCCTCCACGCCCTCGCCCGAGAGGATTTCGACGGCCCGCATGGCGATCTCCTTCACCTCGGGATCGATGCCCTCCGCGAAGTATTCCCCGGGAATGCCTATCCTGAGACCTTTGGGGGAGGCGTTCACGGCGTCACGGTAGCGGGGCGCCGGCTCGTTCAGGCTCGTGGAGTCGCGTTCGTCACGGCCGGCGATGACGGAAAGCACCAGCGCCGCGTCCTCCACCGTCCTGGTCATGGGGCCGATCTGGTCGAGGGATGACGCGTAGGCTATGAGGCCGAATCGGGACACGCGACCATAGGTGGGCTTGATGCCCACGACACCGCAGAATGACGCGGGCTGCCTGATGGAGCCGCCCGTATCCGATCCCAGCGCCGCCGTGCACTCCAGAGCCGCAAGCGCCGCCGCGGAACCTCCCGACGAGCCTCCGGTTACCTTGTCTATGTCGTGGGGGTTGCGCGCGGAACCGAAAAAGGAGGTCTCGCAGGTAGAGCCCATGGTGAACTCGTCGGTGTTCGCCTTGCCCACGATGACCGCGCCGGCCTCTCTGAGCCGCTCGACCACGGTGGCGTCGTAGGGTGGGATGAAATTTTCGAGGATGCGCGAACCTGCCGTGGTCCGTATGTCCTTCGTGATGATCGAATCCTTTATCGCCATGGGAACGCCGCCGAGTGGTCCGGGATCCTCTCCCCGCGCCCGGGCGTCGTCGACGGCACGGGCTGCCTCGATTGCGTGTTCGGCGGTGACCGTGATATAGGCGTTTATTTCGGGTTCCTTCTTCTCGATGCGCTTCAGGACCGAATCGGTCGCCTCCACCGCCGAGACGTTTCCCGCCGTCATCGCCTCGAACAGCCCGGTGACGCTCATTTCATACAATTCCACCCTGTCGGTTCCTCCTGTTTCCGGAGCGCCGCAAATCCGTCCGGCCGGTTCGGCTTCCCTCACACGTGTTCATCTCCGCCCGTCATCCACCGGGAATGCCGGTTGTCTGCCGTACGCCCGTATGAGGGTGTCAGCCGGGTGGCGCCTGACTCGGCGGTTCGGCCCGTCCGCGTCACGAGGTTTCGGTTTTTTCCGCCTGCTTTTCCTGCTGCGGCTCCGGCGGCTGCTGTTTCTGCGCCGGCGGCTGGCTTTTCAGCTCATTGCGGGCATAGGATTTTTTCGAAGACGTGGTCGAGGTGGTGTCGCTGACATCGAACTCGTTTGTGATCTCGTGGGCGGCCTTCTTGAATTCCATGATGCCCTTGCCGAGGCCCTGGGCTATCTCGGGAATCCGTTTCGCGCCGAACACGAGCAGGATGATGAGAAATACAATGACGAGTTCCATTGGTCCAAGTCCGAACATGATCCGCACCTCCTGGATCAGAGTGTTTTTCGATTCAGTATGAGTACTTGTGATAGTACCATGCCGCCACGATTCCGAGTATGCTGAAAAAATTGATCTGTATGCTGAAGCCCAATGTGAGCACGATGATAAGCAGATTGATGTCCCAGGGGCCGGCCACATAGGTGATGAGCGGCGACACCAGGGCTTTCGAAACGATATGATCCGCGGGCAGGAACAGGCCCAGCAGCTGCCCCAGGGCGCCGCCGATCAGAATGCCCACGAAGAGGGTTATGACAAGAAGCCCGAGATTTTTTCGCATTGCACCTCCGCGGGAAAGCCGTGCTCAGGGCGACGGTTCAGCCGCTTTTGTGGAGGACGTGGTTGACTGCCGGAACGGTGATGCTCCTGACCGGACCGGACAGGAGATAGAGGATGCCGGTCGGAAAGAATATCTCGTCCGGAAACATGATGACGAGCACGATGTGGCTGATGAACCACGCGCTTTTCATGATCTCGAATTTCGAGCCGAAACCGATCTTCGGCAGCGTGGCGTATTTGAAGGTGCTCAGCATGGCGAGTGAAGAGAGTATCACGATGACGCCCGCCGTGTCGAACGTGGCGAATCCGCCCCAGGCATTTTCGGAGAACAGGACGAATGAAGCGAGGATGCCCGCTCCCGAGGGAATCGGCATGCCGGTGAAATGGAATTTCTTGCCGGTGGATGCCGTGGTGTTGAAGCGTGCGAGACGAATGGCGCCCGCCGCGAGGAACACGAAGGACAGAGCGATGCCCGCGCCGCCGCCCTGCCTGAGGATATATGTGTGGAACAACGCAGCCGGGGCGATGCCGAAGGAAACCACGTCGGCGATGGAATCCAGCTCGATGCCGAAATCGGACGAGCTGTGGGTGAGCCGCGCCACCTTGCCGTCCAAAGCGTCGAAAATTGCCGCTATGATGATCCACCATGCTGCCGAGACATAGGCCTCCCCCACGGTGTTGACCACTGCGAGGAAACCGCAGAGCAGATTGCCGAGCGTAAAAAGACTTGGGATCATCTGGCGTGTCGGATGGATTCTCATTATATGTACGGCGCCGCCGGTGTCATATAGTCATTGCCCGTTCGGCCCGAATTCACCTTCTTTCCCTTGTTGGTGTGCTTTCCGTGCATCGTTAATCCCTGAACGTTTCCGGATTCCGGCATTCCCGGTCCGGTCATTGAACGCTTCAGGAACCTTTCAGTTCGTTTTCATATTCCGCGATGACGGTAACACCCGCCGTCACCTTCTGACCGTTTTCCACACGGGGAACAAAGCCCTCGGGCAGAAAAACATCGACTCGCGAGCCGAACCTGATGAGGCCGATGCGCTGGCCGCGTTCGAGCACATCGCCTTTCGCGGTCCTTCCGACGACCCGTCTGGCCACGAGGCCGGCGATCTGGCGGACCAGCATCACGCCCCGTGGTGTTTCCAGTATGGTGTCTCCGTACTCGTTCTCGTATTCCGCGCGCTTGTTATAGGCCGAAAGCTTCTTTCCCGGCCGGTGTTCCGTACCGGTTACCGTACCGTCCAGCGGGGCCCGGTTCACATGGACATTGAACACGTTCATGAACACCGCTATGCGCAGGAACGTTCCCGCGCCCAGGCGCTCGCTTTCGACTCGGGAGACATCGACCACGACGCCGTCTGCGGCCGAGACCGCCGAATCATTGCCCGGCGGCGGCACTCGTTCGGGATCGCGGAAGAAATACAGCGTGTACAACCCCAGAACCGCGCTCACCCAGCCCGCATATCCCGTCCAGCACAGGCCCGTCAGGCGGGATATGTAAATCATGGCCGCCGAAACGATTGCGAAGGCCGAGAAAAACGGGAACGCTTCACGGTCGATTTTCATGTGTCTCCATCATTTCAATATAGATAGAAGCGTGTTGTTTTACAAATGGTTTTTGGGGTTTCACGCGGCCTCAAAAAGACCCTATAACCAGAATGAGCTCGCGTGTTTCGCCCTCTCTCGCGACGGTCAGCCGGACCTTTTCGCCGGGGATCGATCCCTTGAAGATATTGGTGACATCCTCCGCGCTCGTCACCGTATATCCGTCGACCCGGACGATGATGTCTCCGGGTTTCAGCCCGCAGGTGTCTCCGGGGCTCCCGTCCTCGACAGATGCGACCACCACCCCGTTGCCGCCGTCGTATCCAAGATTCTTCGCCAGATTGCCGGTCATTTCCTGCACCGATATGCCCGTGTACCAGCGGCCGATGTCGTCGCTGTCGGTGGCGATGTCGAGCATGAGCTTCACCCTGTCCACGGGAAAGGCGAATCCGATGCCGATGGAACCGGTTCCTCCGGCGGTGAAGATGGCCGTGTGGCCCAGCGCCGCCCAGAAGCGCTCGCTTCCGAGCAGGCGCGCATAGTTGTCCAGGCCCACGAAGGGTAGGCCCGTCCA
>CAYNWJ010000096.1:0-6111 GCA_964400815.1 uncultured bacterium | reverse complement strand
TGGCCGTGTTGACGCCCACGAGCTTCCCCGTCAGATCGACGAGGGCGCCGCCGGAGTTCCCCTCGTTGATGGACGCGTCGGTCTGGAGCATGTTCCGGTAAAAACGTGTTATGTTTTCGCTGGTGAAGGAGAGGTTGCGTCTGGTCGCCGAGATGATGCCCCGGGTTACCGTGGGCTGGCTTCCGAGCAGGCCGCCGGTGAGCATCGAGCCGAAGGGATTCCCGATGGCGAGCACCGTCTGGCCCTGGACCAGATCCGCGGAGGAACCGAGCTCGACGAAGGGAAGGTCGGAGGCCTCGACTTTGATGATGGCGATGTCCTGCGCGGGGAAGTTCTTGACCACTGTGGCCTTGTATTCGCGGCCGTCGGCGAGGACGACCTTGATGTCGAGATCGTCCTGTTTTTGCGCGAGATGTTCCTCGTTGGCGATGTTGACGACGTGGTCGTTGGTGATGATGGTGCCGTCGGGATCGATGATCACCCCCGACCCCATGCCGTTGATGGGCTGTTTTCCCATCCTGCGGCCGTACAGCATGTTGAACAGCGGATCCCGGAAACGGTAATACACGAGCCGTGTGCCGGAAACATGGATGGAAACGACGGCCGGCATGGCGTGACGCGTGGCCTCTATGACCTTGGTCTCGTAGGCCGTGAGCTCGGTGTCCGCCAGGTACGCCGCCTGCCGGGCCCGGGCGTCCTTGAGCTTGTCCCCCTCCTCGTCTCCGCCGAATTGCGGGAACAGGAACTGGTTCAGCGCCAGCACCACGATGATGGTTCCGAAAAGGATGATGTAGAGCTGCGTGAATGCCCGCTTGTTGGGCGGAGATTTGCCGTCAATGGGTGTGTGGCCGTGTTCATGCATGACTGTCCTCGTCTCCGTAATCGACGCTCATGAGGCAGAGGCCGCGGGCGGGAGCGGTAACGCCGGCGAGGGAACGGTCCCCCGTCGCGAGAATGCGTTCCACCGTGTCGGGCGCGAGCCTGCCACGGGCGATGTCCACCGCGGTCCCCACGATGCTCCGTACGGCATGGTGGAAGAACCTGACGGCCGTTATATCGAATATCATACAATTATCCTCGAACGTCCACCGGTTTCTGGATAGAATGGTCGAAAAATCGTCGCGGTCGCCCTGTTTCGAGAATCCGCGCAGATCGCAGGGACCCTTGAGGGCTGCGGTCGATTGCGCGAGAAGTTCACGCGAAAGACTGTGCCTGACATGCCAGATATGGCCGCGCCCGATGGCGACCCGCCTGTCCGAGAGGGTGTAGCGATAGGACCTGCCCACCGCATCGAAGCGGGCATTGAACCCACGCGGCGCCTCGACCAGGTCCGTGACAGTGACATCCGGCGGCAGGAGACCGTTGAATGCCTTGAGAAGCCGCCCGGCCGGCAGCGCGCTCGCCGTCTCGAAATGGACCACCTGTCCGCGGGCGTGCACTCCCGCGTCCGTCCTCCCGGCTGCGGTGACCCTGACCTGCGGCGTCCCGGTGATTGTGGAGATCGCCTCTTCCACGACAGCCTGAACGGTCCTGGCGTCGGGCTGGACCTGCCATCCCGCGAAACCGGCGCCGTCATATTCGATGGTCATTTTCATGGTGCGTGTTTCGGGCACCGCGTCCTCCTGTGTCGAATCGGCCCCCTCTTTCCGACCCTCCCCTCCTGATGGGAGAGAGAAAGCCTGTAGCACTGTGCTTTTCCTTCTCCCGGCACGGGGGAAGGTGGCGCGAAGCGACGGAAGGGGGCTTTGCAGAGAACATCTGAATCATGCGTCGCCTGCCGAACTGGATATCAGGTTCTTTATCTTAGGCCGCCCTCTGCCGTCACAGCATGATCATCACCGCGGCCGCGAAAACGGCCGACACCGCGCAGACGGCGATGTCCCGGCCCTGCATGGTGGTCTCGTTGAACCGCGTGCGGCTCGCCCCGCTCCGGTAGAGCCGGCTGTCCATGGCCACGGCGAGGGTCTCGGCGCGCCTGACCGCGGCGTGAAAGAGCGGCATGAACAGCATCGCCAGGTAGCGGAGCCTCGACGCCAAGCCCGCTTCCGGACTGAATCCCCGCGCAACGAAGGATTTACGGATTTTGTCCGCCTCGTCGAAGAGAATGGGAATGAAGCGGATGGTGATGACCATGGCCAGCGCCGCGTCATGGGAATTGACGCCGATTCTTTCGAAGGGACGCAGGAGCTTCCCGATGCCGTCCACCAGTACGATCGGTTCGGTGGTGAACGTGAGCAGGGACGCCATGAACACCAAGAGGGCGATACGGAAGCCGTAAACCAGCCCCGCCTCGATCCCTTCGGCCGTGACGCCGCCGTAGGGCAGAGGAGCCCTGATCACGATGTGCCCGCCGACGAAGAGCGCGTTCAGCACAACCGTCAGGAGGATCAGCCATTTGAAGGGCAGCACGCTTTTCGCGAGAAAACCCGGCCGCAGGCCCGAAGCAATCGCGCCCGCGCCTGCGAATACCGCACCGGCCGCAAGGGCGGCCGGTCCTCCTCCCGAAAACACCGCCACGGCCGTGACCGCGAGGGAGAACATCTTCGTTCTCGAATCCAGGCCGTGCAGAAAGGAGGAGCCGTGGACATATCTCCCGATGGCGATGTCCCTGACACTCAAGATGACCGGTCCTTTCGCTCTTCCGTTTCCGATTGAACCGCCTTCGGGCTCCCTTCTCGCGTTGCGTTGGGGGAATGACGGATGGGTTTCACCGTTCAGCCGTAGACGACGCCCTCGTGACGCAGGAGTTTCCGCTTGAACCTGAGCCCCGCGCCGAACCCTCCGATGCCGTTGCCGGCCACCACGCGGTGGCAGGGGATGAACAGAAGCACCCGGTTCTTTCCACAGGCATTCCCGACAGCCCGGGACGCCAGGGGACGCCCCGTCGCCGCCGCCAGTTCGCCATAGGAGAGTGTCGAACCGAAGGGGATGCGGGTCATAGCCCGGTGCACCTGCAGGGTGTATTGCGTCACCATCATGGGCCTGATCGTGGCCTCGAGAGACGTGTTATCGCCCGAGAAATAGGCCTCCAGCCGTTCCCTGACCGGAGAAAGGGGCGCCGGGTCCGGCGTGGTTTCGATGCCCCAGGTGATCCACAGATCGTGACGGAAATCGTCGAGCCGCTCCTGCCGGCGGGCGAACATGAGCTCGTCTTCCGTCCCCGCGAGCATGACGGTGAAGAAGGGCGTGGGTGCGGCGGCGACATACAGTTTCTCAGGGGGTTTCCGTAAAGGCGCGAGAAACGCGACCGGCGATTCCTGTAACAATTTCATGACTGATCGTCCTTCCGATGGCGGCGTGGTCTTCCACCCTGATCCGTTCGCCGCCCTGACTTCCGATGAGGGTTATGACGTCGTTTTCGCGCACGTTTCCCGCCCCGGTCACGTCGAACACCGTCTGGTCCATGCACACCCGGCCGGCGACCGGCACACGCACGCCGTTTACGATCGCTTCACCCCGATTCGAGAGAAAGCGCCGGTAGCCGTGGGCATATCCCACCGGCGCCGTTGCCAGCCGCGACGGCCGTTTGGTCTCGAAGGTCCCGCCGTAGGAGACCCTGAACCCGGCGGGGACGTCCTTGACGAATGTGATCACGGACTTCCAGGACAGGACAGGTTCGAGGGTGATCTTCTCTTCAAATCCGGGGTACGGTTCCAGGCCGTAGGTCATGATGCCCGGCCGGACGAGATCGAAGTGGGCCTCGGGAAACTTGAGCGTGCCGGCGGAATTGCACATGTGCGCCAGCGGCGGCCGCATGCCCTCCGCCTCCAGCCGGTCGAGAAGGTTCGCGAACCCGGCGATCTGGGCGCGGGAACGGTCGTCATCGTCCTCGTCGGCGACGGGGAAGTGGCTGAAAATACCCTCGACCGAGACACCTTCACTCGCGAGCGCTGCGGCGACGAGCCTGCCCGCCTCTCCGGGTCTGACACCGATCCGTCCCATCCCCGTGTCAACCTTCACATGGATGCGCGCCGGACGGTCCGGGGAGGGATTCGCCCTGCGGATCGCCTCGAGCATGAAAAATGACGGGACGGCGATGGTGAGTTCCGCTTCCAGCATGGCTTCCACCTGCTTCTCCGATTCGGGGCCGAGCACGAGGATGGGCAGTCCGACGCCCTCGTTTCGGAGATACACGCCTTCCGATGCGAAGCACACCCCGAGCATGGCGGCGCCCGCCCGCTCAGCCGCCCCGGCGCAGTGCAGCATGCCGTGGCCGTATGCGTTCGCCTTGATCACCGCCATCAGGCGGACCGTCGGACCGATAAAGGCGGCGATTGAGCGGAGATTACGTTCGTAGGCGTCGAGGTGTGTCGTGGCGACCGTGTTCGGGTCGGGGGGAGAGTGCATGTCAGAACCATTCCCGCTTTTTGAAATACCAGAGCATGACGACGATCATGGCGGCGCACATGCCCATGACGATGACGAAGCCGTTGTCGCTGTGGAGGAACGGCATATAATCGAAGTTCATGCCGTAGATGCTCGCCACCAGGGTGGGGAGGAGCACGATGGTCGCGATGACCGTGAGGGTCTGCATGATCGAGTTCATGCGGTGCTGGGTGATGCTGACGTACATGTCCATGGTTCCGGTCACCGTTTCCATGAATGACATGAGTCTGCCGCCGATGTTCGAGATATGGTCGTGCACGTCCTGGAAATAGACCTTGTTCTCCTCCTGGATGAGCTCGTGCTCAGAGTTGCCGAGCAGGTCCACCACCTCCTCCTCGGGCGTGACGATGCGCTTGAGGTCGATGAGGCCGCGTTTGAGGCGGAAGAGATCGTTGAAGGTGCTCTTCGACGGGTTCGAGAGGATTTCCGCCTCGATTTTCAGTATCGATTTCTCGAGCTCCTTGAAGACGATGATATAGTTGTCGACGAGGGAGTCGATGATGGCGTGCAGGATCTCGTCCGAGCCCTGTCCCATGAAATCGATGTCACGCTTCAGGCGGTTCTTGATCTGAATGATGCCCGGCGTGGGCTTCTTGTGGTAGGTGACGACGAAGTTCCTGCCGAAGAAGAGATCGAGCTCGATGAAATCGAACTTGAAGCTTTCCGAGTCGAAGAACACGGAGTGGAAGACCATGAAGAGATGGTCCTCGTAGTCATCGATCTTCGCCTCCTCGATGTCGAGCGTCGTACAGTCCTCGATGGCCAGCTCGTGGAAATCGAACACCGTGGAGAGAATCGCGGCCTCGTCCCGTCCGGGCGCCTCGAGGTCCACCCACAGATCGACGTTGCCGGACTCATAGATGGCCGGCAGTTCTTCGAGCGTGGGTGTCTCCAGGGTTCCCTCGGCGATGTTGTAGCAGTAGATGGTGATCATGGCCGGTTCTCCCGGTGATGGGGCGGGGTGGTGAAAGCTTCGTCGGAAGGGAGCGGTCAGCCCTGCGGCGGAGCGCTCCCACCGTCATCACCGCAGTGGATGGCGGGCCCATCATGCGTCTTCCGGTCCGCCCCCTGCTTTAAAAACAACATTTTCACCGTCAAAGTCAACATAAACCTTGCCGGCGACCGTGCCGGAAAGCACATCACGGGCGAGCGCGTTCTCGATTTCACGCTGGATGAAACGCTTGATCGGCCGTGCGCCGTAAGAGGGGTCGAAGCCCTCGGCGGCGATATGGTCCAGCACCGCATCGGAAAATTCGAGCTCGAGACCCGCCGAGCGGGAAACGCGGTCCGCGAGCCGTTCAGCCTGGAGGGTGACGATCTCCCTGATGTGCTCACGGTCGAGCGCATGGAATATAATGATCTCGTCGAGGCGGTTCAAGTATTCCGGCCTGAACCGCATCCTCACCATATCCATGACGTTCTTCCGCATGAGCTCGTCGTTGTGGGCGCCCTCGTATTCGGCGATGATCTCCGATCCCACGTTGGACGTCTGAATGATGAGGGTGTTGCGGAAATCGACCGTCCGCCCCTGGCCGTCGGTCAGCCTGCCGTCGTCGAGCACCTGCAGAAGGGTGTTGAACACCTCCGGGTGGGCCTTCTCGATCTCGTCGAAGAGCACGACCTGGTAGGGCCGCCGCCTGACCGCCTCGGTGAGCTGGCCGCCTTCCTCATAGCCCACATAGCCCGGCGGCGCGCCGATGAGCCGCGAGACGGCGTGCTTTTCCA
>CAYNWJ010000095.1:5171-11773 GCA_964400815.1 uncultured bacterium | reverse complement strand
GTTCCTCCGTGCTCGTCACCCCGATCACGACGGCGTCGATCCCCTTCAGTGACCTGACAAAACCGAAGGCGCCCTCGACCGGCGAACAGCGCATATTGTCGAGCGTTTCCCGGTAATGGCGGAGAAGTGGAACGACCGGCGCGAACCATCGGCCGACCTCTCCCGGCTCCTGGAGGAGGAGGCCCTGGAGAAAGACCGAGCGGGCGTGCACCTCGATCCCGCGGGCGGCGAGATCGTCGATGTGACCGGACGCCGCGAGGCGCTGATCGAAGACATTCACCGGCAGTTGAACGATGTCGATGTCCGGGAAACGGGGCAGTATGGCGTCCAGCTCGGCGCCGCTGTAGATCGATATGCCCACCTTCGCAGCCCTGCCGGCCGCCTTCAGTCCCACGAGAAAATCACGAATCCGTTCGCCGCCGTTGAGCAGCACATCGCCCGGCCGATGGAGCAGCAGGGCGTGGACAGATTCGCACGCGAGCTTTTCGAGCGATTCCGCAAAAATGCCTTCGAAGCGCCGGATTTCATCATTGGTGACCGCACGCCCGGAGATGCCCGGCAGCTTGGTGACGATCCGCTGCGGCCCTACGGGCGGGAGTATGCGTCCCAGCACAGCCTCGCTCTCGCCGTACCCCGCCGCCGTGTCGATGAGCGACACTCCGGCTCCGAACGCCGTATCCAGGATTCTTCGGGCTTCGATTTCCGGAACCTGCCCGCCGGTGTTCGAGATACCGTAATCCAGGCCGAACTGTACGGTGCCGAGTCCGAGTTCCACGGGATATTCCTTTCAGGTCTTGCGGGGAGACGCATCACGCTCCGGGAGAGGAAAAGCGGTTGTCGCCGATTATGGTTTTCATTATCATTCCCTTCGGAAAAGATACCCGTTTTCCGACATGACTATCATAACCCATGCCGCACGCCGGCGCAACAGGCACGTGACTGGCATCGGGCGGAATTACGGAATACATGCATGAAAACACACATCTTTCATCCCATCGAGCGCGAAACGATCCGCCTCGCCATGCTGGGCATGGTCGACGGCAACGGTCACCCGTATTCCTGGAGCGCCATTTTCAACGGATACGATCCGGCCGCGATGGCATCCTGTCCGTACGCCGCGATTCCCGCATACCTGGACAGGGAGCCGAAGGAATCTCTCCAAATACCGGGCGCGCGGGTGACTCATATCTGGACGGATGATCCATCCGATGCGGCCAGGGTGGCGGACACGTCGCTCATTCCCCATGTCGTCGAAGCGCCCGAAGATGTCATCGGCGCGGTGGACGCCGTCATCGTCGCCACCGACAAGGGGTGGGAGCATGTGGAACGGTGCCGGCCCTTCGTGGAGGCGGGACTCCCCGTATTCGTCGACAAGCCCCTTGCCGATTCCATGGACGATCTCGCCGTGTTCCGGCGGTGGGTGGAGGAGGGACGGCCCGTGATGTCTTCGAGCTGCATGCGCTATTGCAGGGAATTCATGCCGTTCCGCGCCTCGACCCGTGATCTGGGCGAATTGCGCTATCTCTCTATCACCACGCCCAAATCATGGGAGCGCTATGGCATCCACGCGCTGGAGGGCATGTATCCCATCGCCGGGCCGGGATTCGTGAGCGCACGGCACACGGGAAGTGACGAACATACTGTCGTCGTCTTCCGTCACCGATCGGGGCTCATGGCCTCTGTGGCGGCCATCCACGACATGTACGGTGCGTTCGGCGTTCTGACCCTGTGCGGCACGACGGGGCATGCCTCCGCCTCTTTCTCCGATACCTTCTTCGCCTTCAAGGCGCAGCTCGAGGCCTTCGTCACCTTTCTCAGGACCGGCGAACGGCCGTTTCCCTTTGCGGAGACGGCGGAACTGGTGACCATGATCGCCGCGGGAATCCGGAGCCGGGAGGACGGCGGTCGCGAGGTGTTCCTTAAGGACATGTGATTTTCGCGCTTTGCAACGACTCATGCCGGGCAATGACAGGGAGCGTTCAATGACCATTCTCGATACATTCTCGCTTTCGGACAAAACGGCCCTCGTTACCGGCGGTGCGGGCCTGTACGGCCGTCAGATCGTGACGGCTCTCGCGCAGGCGGGGGCGGACACGATCATCGCGTCGCGGAATCTCGACGCCCTGGAGTCCTTCGCCGGAGAATTACGGGAAGAGGGGCTGAACGTCACCGCTGAGCGTCTCGACCAGGGTGACGAGGCTTCGATCCACGCCCTGCGTGACAGCATCCGCGCCGGCCGGGGAAAGCTCGATATCCTCGTCAACAACGCCGTCGCCCGACCCATGAAAGGGTACGGCGACGATCTGGCCGCATTTGAAGAGAGCATGCGCGTCAATGCCACCGGTCTTTTCGCCGTAACCCGCGCCATGGGCGATCTCATGGCGGAGACGCCCGGCGGTTCGATCATTAACATCGGCTCGATCATGGGTATGATCGGTCCCGAACCGACGAACTACACCGGCACCGGCATGAACGCGTGGTATCCCGACTATTTTTTCCACAAGGGCGGGATGATCAATTTCACGCGTTTTATTGCTATGTATTACGGAGACAGGGGGATGCGGTGCAACTGCTTGAGCCCCGGCGGGCTCTTTCAGCCGTCCATGCCGCCCGCCTTCGTCGAGAACTACAGTGCGCGCACCTGTCTGGGCAGGCTGGCGGACGACAGCGATCTCATGGGCATCATCGTTTTTCTCGCCTCGGACGCCTCCCGCTACATCACCGGCGCAAACATCCCGGTGGACGGCGGCTATACGGCGAAATAAACTGCTTTCCCCATATTACATCCGAAAACTGCTTTACAAGTGTGCCATAACATCATATAATACTATAGGTGCGACTCCACTTGTATGATTTTTGTGATTGTATTATCCGGGTATCCAGTTCGATAAGCAACACATGATTCAGCAGCTCTCTGCGAAGCCCCCTTCCGTCGCTTCGCGCCACCTTCCCCCGAAGCGGGAGAAGGAAAAGCACCACGGGTCGGGCTCCCTCTCTCCCTTCAGGGGGAGAGGGCCGGGGTGAGGGGGACGATTAAAACCAGAGAGTTCAGCCTGAAATGCCCAGTTTCAGGCCCGGTCAATATCAACGTATATGGATGCTGACTTAACTTGATAACCGGATTGTATTAACGCTCATGAATTTGATATGGGGAATGTCGGATTGAATAGATATTATTCGAAAACCATCCTTCCCGATGCAATCTCTCGGACTGCTGCCGCTCTCTTCTGCATTTTTATTTCACTGCGTGGTGATGCATGTGCCGAAATCATCGCAAATAACCTTCATCAGCCCACACTTCCCCACAAAGAGCTTATTGCCGTTCATAAACCATTTGCGATGTATTCCTTCAACTATGTTTATGAAGAATTCGTTCCGGCCAGACGCTATCTATATACCTATACCGATTCGGGGCAGATTTCCGGCTACATTTTACAGAAAACAACCGACTGGATGAATTCCGTTAAAAGAGACTATGAATACGATTCGCAGAACCGTCTGGTCAGCGAAACCCATTCTGTATGGAAGGACGATGAGTGGAGAAAAAACTGGAAAAATGTATTCCAGTATACGCCAGACGGGAAACTGCTACAAAAAATTGAATATGGCTGGAGTATTTATGACCCATCTCCCGAAGACGGGCCGGGCAACATAATTGATATTTCCTATGACAAGTTCGGCAGGCTATTGTATGATTATATGAGATTCACCTATAATTACAATGAAAACGGTCTTCTTGAGGAAATATATATCGATTATCAGGAAGGCGAGGATTACCGGCTGGATACACGTAATACCTATACATACAATACGGACAACCGTATTATCGAAGAACGTCATTCAGCTTACCGTGACGGGCAATGGAATGACTCATATGTTATTACATTTTCCTATAACGCTCGAGGCCTTCTGCACGATTATAAAGAACAATATATGATCAAAGGAGCGCTTCGCTACACAACCCGCCTTGAATATACTTACGGGGATGATGGACGTCTTGAAAGCGCGCTGGAATCAGTCAATAATTCCGAAACAGGACAGGACTGGAGACCATCAAAGAATCATCTGTATTCTTATACTAACGAACCTGTTCATGTGGAAATGGACGATACGGAACAATTACCTGAACCTGTCACCATCCGCAACTATCCTAATCCATTCAATCCTGTCACAACTATTGAGTACAGCCTCAAGACAACATCGTTTCTGTCGATAACCGTGTATAATGCATACGGCCAGCAGGTTGCTGTTCTCAAAAACGAGGTTCATGAACCCGGAATATATTCACTCGAATGGGATGCTTCCAATATGCCGAGCGGGGTCTATTTCTGCAGGCTCACAGCGGGGACGTTCGAGCAGACCCGGAAAATGACACTGGTGAAATAGAGAAATACCGTTTGTTTTTTTTCTCCGATTAGAGAGTGAAATCCCTGCCCCAAAGCAAAAAAAGGGGATGTCCCTTCTGTGAAGCGCCCCTTTCCATCCAGAGCCGGGCACGGTTATTTCGCCATTAATAATTTCTCCCTGCAATATTGCATCTACATCTAAGCCAGCACCAACCTCTTGAAGTACATTAGTTTCAGGTATTCCACATAATATGCTACAAATAGTGTCTGAGTAAGCTGATTTCTGTCGGCTCAACTGCTCTGTGCCAAGCCCTCATTCGATTTTCTCGCCGTCTTTCTCTCTCGTGCCGGGAAAAGATGAATCACATATAAACTGCTTTCTCTCATCCGCGGTAAACGATTTCGCCCCCGGCAATGGTATATCTGACGGTGAAATCGTCATCGATGGCGATCAGGTCGGCGTCACGGCCCGCCGCGATCTCCCCCTTGTTCAGGCCCAGGAGTTCGGCGGGGCTTTTCGACCATACCCTGCTCGCCGTCGCCAGGTCCTTTCCGAATATCCCGACCACATTCCTGAAGCTGTCGATGGGGGTCAGGGCGCTCCCGGCCAGTTCCATCCCCCGGTCCAGCATGCGGACGCCTTTGTTCGCACCGTCGATCCGCACGTTGCCCCAGCTTCCCGGCAGCAGGTAGTCTCCCGGCCCAAGCCCCGCGCCCCAGTTGCTGTCGGTGACGAAAACGGTGCGGCCGGGCGACTTGCAGCGGAAGGTCATCTCCACGAGTATGGGGTGGACATGGGTCCCGTCCCCGATGATCTCGCACATCACACGGTCCTCCACGAGGAGATAATCGGTGAGGCCCGCCGGATACACGCCGGGGTCGGGATCGGTGACCACCGGCTGCTCGAAGGTGTCGAAGAGATGGGTGACCAGTTTCGCTCCCGCGTCGACCGCCTCGCGCGCCCGGTCGATGGACGCGAGGGTGTGGGCGAGGCTCGTTACGATGCCGCGTTCAGAGCACTCTGCGATGAAGCCGGGCGCTCCGGAAAGCTCGGGGGAGACATCCCAGAGCTTCACGTGCCCGTCGCCTGCTTCGAGGAGCATGTCGGTCACTTCTCGGCGTATGGGGGAGAGGTCCTTCGAGACACCGGCGCCGGTTTCCGCGAGATAGGGTGATTCGAGGCGGAACCCGCCGACCTGCGGCGTATCACGCAGATTGTTCGATTCCGCGAGATGGCGCTTCATGTTTGCAACGGTGACCTCGGGCGGGCTGAACATGGTGGGGAAGAAGGTGGTGGTTCCCCGTGACGCCTCGATACGGGCATATTCGGCGAGCGCTCCCTCGTCGGTTGAAATGCGCCCGATGCCGTGGGTGTGCAGATCGATGAGGCCGGGCAGTACGGTGAGACCGTCGAGAGCGAGTGTTTCGCCGGCCGGGCTGTCACCGCCGAGTGCGGCGATACGGCCGTTCTCGAGGCGGACTGTCGTTTGCGCCAGCGAGCCGTCGGGCAGGAGCACGGTTCCGCCGGTCAGGGCAAGGGAACGTGTTTTCGGCATCGTGAACTCCGGTGTATGTCGGTTATGTGTTTTCCCGGCCTGAATCAATACGCCGGATATCACGGCGTATTCCTGCGCACGGTCAACCGGCAGCGCGCTTCGCCGGCGGCCGGCAGGTCGATTTCGTATTCGTACCCCAGCGGTTCGAGAACACGGCGGTAGAGCGTGTCGCAGTGCCCGCAGTAGTCGTGATATGGCTCGACATGGGACAGCTCGAGCAGGCGGCCCTTCGAGGGGCATTTCCGCATGTCGATGACGAAGGTCCCGGCATCCTCGTCCAGTTCCATGGTGAAATCGGCGGCCTCCTCGTTCAGGGTGTGGCTCCAGTACAGCCAGCAGCCGCGTATGCCGTGTTCGGCGACCAGACTGCGCAGATTGCCGAGAAAGCTGTCCGAGAGATGACGCCAGAAATCATGCACCGCCTCCGTTCCGCCCCTGCGCTCGAGAAACCGGAACAGTCCGCTGTATGCCGGAATGAAATCGGTGCAGGGGATCATGTCCGCCTCCGGGAGAAGCGTTGTGTCGAAGCTCCCGTTTCCGGGTCGTATGACACAAGCTGGAAGCTGTAGGGCGTGTTCTCGCAGAGCGCCCCGTTCACCGTCCGCACCGTCTCGACGAACAGCCGCGCCACGGGATAGCCGTTGCTGCGCATGTGCGCGACCGCCGGGCAGGCGGCAACCTCCACGAGTAGCTCGTCGTC
>CAYNWJ010000095.1:0-5161 GCA_964400815.1 uncultured bacterium | reverse complement strand
GCCGGGGATGCCTCCACGGTCATGACCAGATCGCCGTCATGTTCCTCGAAATGGATGGTCCCGCCCTCGGTCGTATAGACGGCGCGGTAATGATCCCTGATCGCCGCCAGTCCTTCCCGCCTGATCCGCTCGATGAGGGGGGCGTAATACTCCCGCGTGAAGTCGTGGAGATACTCGCGCACCGCCTCGGCGCCGTACCGTTCATGGACATACTCGATTCCCGCGCTCAGGGCGCCGTGGAAATCCCGGTGGAGATACTCGTTGTCCGCGGCCCTGCGCTCCATGCGTTCAGACGGCATGTCAGGATTCCTCCGGTGGGCGGAGCCCGGCGGTCCCTGGTGTTTCCGACCGTTCCGCGATTTTCCTCCGTACGCCGCCGGGGAGAAGGTAGTGGTCGTTCTTCGCCAGTGCGCGGTCGATGGCCCTGATGCACGAGTCGGTCAGCGGATAGCGGGGGAAGTTGTGCCAGGTGGTGAAAATTCCCATGTCCGTGAGCAGTTTCTTTTCGCCCGAGAGCCAGCATTCGATGTCGGCGCCCCCATAAACGGCGTACATGAGCCGGTTCATGCGCTTCTGGAGCTTTTCGGCCTTTTTCATCTTTCCGGCGCGGACAGCCTCGATGATCATGCCGGCCATGCGCCCGTTGAAAATCCCGCCGCCGAGCAGGAGGCCGTCGTAGCCCATGGCGAGACAGCGTACACAGTCGAACTCGTCACCGTTGAAGATTCTGAGTTCAGGGCGCTTCCCACGGGCTTCGAGGGCTGCGCGGGCGTTTTTTGCGCGGGTGGAGCTGTCCTTGACGATGATCACGTTCTCGTGGGCGTAGACGGTCCTGAGAAGGGAGACGGGGACGGTTACGGGGCCGAATGTCCCCCGGTCGTAGATGCCCACCGGCAGGGGGCTCGCATCCGCGGCTTCCAGGTAATGCCGCTTCAGGGTCTCCTTCGTACGGTTCATGAAGAAGCACGGCGGAGCGATCACGGCGATATGGGCGCCGTCGTCGGCAGCCCTGCGCATGTTGTCGCGGATACGCGCAGCCGAATTGTCGGTGACCTGGACGGCGATGACAAGTGAATCACCGGCGTTGTCCGCGACCGTCCTCACCAGGATGCTTTTTTCGTTTTCGGGAAGCCAGGGGCCCTCGCCGTTCGTGCCTGCGAGAAAGAGGCCGTTGACCCCGAGTTCCCGGTGATGCTCCACCATGCGGATGACGTCGCCGGTGTCGACGTTCATCTTTTCGGTCAACGGCGTTGGGGCGGCCGACCAGACGCCCGAGAGTTTCGAGTGGTCGAACTGCGAAGCGTTCATATCCGTTCCTTTGTTGCCGGTGTGCGGCGGTAAGGCCGTGCAAGTTTACCGTCGGTTATAGGGACGCGACCCAAGCGATCACCATGACCGGCGGCGCGAGCGCGGCGATGGTGAGCAGGGCATTGTACCTCGGGCCTTTACCCTTCGAGGGGATCAGGCTGAAAAGCAGGCTGAAGCCGATGGACACCACCAGGGACCCCGGGCCGATCCAGAGAAAGGTCAGTCCCGGCTGCCCTGTCAGCATGTCCCAGAAAGCGATCAGCCAGGCGCACACGACGCCGTAAATGGAGCCCATGATCGTTCCGAACGGCGTGGCAAACGGCACGAACAGGGCCATGAAGAACAGGTTGAACAGCGGACACACGAAGAGCCCGTTTGTTTTCGAGGTCATTTCCATGATGTTGCCGGGCACTTTACCGATATAGGTACTCAGGAAAACCACGAGAATGCCGGTGCAGAAGCTGGTGATCTTCGCAAGGCGCAGCTTGCGGCCGTCCGGGTATGTCTTCCGTGTTATCCATGGCAGGATGTCGGATGTGAAGACGGCGGCGGTGGAGTTGATGCCCGAGGAAAGGCTGGACATGGCCGCCGCGAAGATCGCCGCGATGACAAGCCCCGAGGCGCCGACCGGAAGGTAATTGGCGATGAAATTCGGAAACAGGAAGTCGGCGTCGGTTATCAGGTCCTTCCCGTCGGGAATGAAATGGGGATTGGTGCGATAGAAGCTCAGCAGGGCGAATCCCACGCCCATGAGGATGGTGAAGAGCAGTTTTTCCCCGAGCTGCGCCCAGAGGAACGCGCGGCGTGCGGTCTTGACATTTTTCGTGGAAATAAAGCGCTGTATGGCCATCTGGTCGGAACCGGCGGTGCTGATCCACCAGGCGATGATGTGGACGATCGTGAAAAAGATGGTCAGGCGGACATGCGGGTCCCAGCTGAACCATACGATATCGTCCCAGTTCGAGGCCCATTCCGTGGGAATCCATGCGCCGGCTCCTCCCAGGCGGACGGTGACGAGCACGATGGTGAGCACAGCCCCGAAGATAAGAATGAAAAACTGCGTGACATCCGTGGTGACCACCGCACTGAGACCGCCCATGGTGGAATATGCCACCGTGATGATTCCTCCCACGGCAGCGATGTGCAGGATGAACCGCTCGTCCCAGTCGAGCATCACCACGAGGGCTTTCGCCGTCAGGAATATCAGAAGCCCCATCCAGATGAAGCGGGTCATGAGGAAGATGATCGAGCCGGTGACACGGACGCCGCGTCCGAGGGGTTTTTCGATGATCTCATAGGCGCTGGTGATGGGCAGTTTCATGAAGAGGGGGATGATGAACCACGCGGTCAGGGGATAGACCACCACGATCGAAAGCACATGTATGACATAGACGTGGGGACCGTGCTTGATCGTCTCTCCGGCGATGGCGAGATAGGATATGGTGCTGATATAGGAGGCGAAGAGCGAAATGCCGCTGACGAAGGGATTGACACGACGACCGCCCACAAGATAATCGTCGCTGGTCTTCTGACGGCGTGAGAAGAAGACGCCGATGCCCAGCATTGCGGCCCCGTAGAGCACGATCACCACCCAGTCGAGAGCACCCACCCCCCTGAAGGCCCTCCGCTCTATACGCAGCAGCGCGTTCGCCGCCGCCGTGCGCACATCGGTCGAGGGATCGTCGAGGAGCCCGGCGAGCAACGGCACATCGTCGAACGTTCCCCGTTCGGCAAGGGCCTCGCAGACTTCGTAGCGCTGATTCTCCTCGCCGTCGATGTATGCGAGCAGATCACGTTTGGCGGCGGCTTCGTTTTCGGGAGCGGCATGAACGAAGCGTGCGGAAAGGGCATACACGCGCCGGGGCGTTCCGGGAGGAAGCCGTTCAGCGAGCCGGTCCAGTGCCTGACGTGTTTCATCGGAAATCGTGTCGAAAAAGCGCAGGGCATAGGAGGCATGGAACCAGTCACGCGGCACCCCGGATGCGAGAAGCCCGGCGAGAGAGGCTTCCTCCTCCGCGCCGCCCCCGTTTGCAAGAATCCATCGCGCCATGGCCCGTGATGTGCTGTCGCCACGGGCGGCCGCTTCGATTTCCGGGAGCGCACTTCCGAATCCCAGCTTGCCCAGGCTTTCGAGGGCGCGTGTCCGTTCGTCCTCCGGGCCGTTGCGGAATATATCGAGGATCGTGTCCACATGGGACTGGAATGCGACCGGGTCCTTGCGGTCGAGACGCGCCATCACGCGGGCGATCCCGATGGGGTTGCTTCCGGGCTTCCGGGCGAGCTCACTGACTCGCTCGCGGACGCCTTCGGTGTGAACGTGTGTGATCAGCGCTTCGGCGGCGTGGATGTTCACCCAGAATCCGTCATCGCTGTTGAGCGCCTCCCCGAGAGCGGCGACGCAGCGTTCCCGCAGGTCAGCAGGGAGGGATACCGTCTCCGCAGCATACAGGGGGGTGTTCAGAGCGAGGAACGTCAGCAACGCGGCGCAGATTGTCAGAAAGCGGACGGGGATTTCGCGTTCGCCCTGTTTCGTGTGTTTCATCGTGTCATCCATGGGGCAGCATGACGGCCTTCACCACCGGCTCGTCACCGTCGATGATGGCGCGGAAGGTGTCACGGGCGTTGTCGAACCCGAACGTGTGCGTCACCAGCGCATCCGCGTCGATCATGCCATCCCTGAGAAGCCGGTTCGCCGTATGAAAGTTGATGGCAGGTTCGGCGAAGGTGGAAATGAGGGATATCTTGTTGAAGATCAGCTCGTTCACGTCGATGTCCACCACGTTTTTCCCGCCGAAATGGAGACCGTAGAAGGTCACGATCCCACCGAATTTCACGATGGCGAGCGCGTCCTTCAGGCTTTCGGGCGGCGAGGATACGATCACCCGGTCCACACCTTTGGGGAATTTTTTCCTGATCGTTTCGGCCACGTCCTCTTTTTCCGCCTCGATGATCATGTCGCATCCGAAAAGCTCCGCCGCCGAGAACCGTGCGCGCTCGCGTTCGCTTTCTCGTGAAAGGCCCGTGATCGCCACGAAGCCGGCGCCCCTGATCCGCGCCAGCCGCGCCGACATCAGCCCCAGGGGACCGGGGCCGAGGACCGCCACGCTTCCGCCGGGAGGGATGTCCGCGTTGATCACCGAGGTGAGGGAGACCGCGAGGGGTTCGGTGAGGCAGGCCGCCGTGTGATCGAGACCGTCGTATCTGACGAGGCTGTTCACCCGGAGGGAGAGATAGTCCCCCATGCCCGGCTGACCCTCCATATCGTACATGTTCCGGCAGAACTGTGGGTTTCCGCTTTTGCAGTCGGCGCAGACGCCGCACATGGAGCAGTCCTCCACGATCACCCGATCCCCTGGAGAAAGGCCCGTCACGTTTTTCCCCGTCTCCACCACTTCCGCCGATATCTCGTGGCCGAGGGGCATGGGATCATCGGACCAGTCGCGTACGAAATTCACGTCGGTTCCGCACACTCCGCAGGCCATGACCCGCACGATCACCCGGTCATCATCCACGGGACCGATTTCGCGTGTCCGTTCCTCGATGTCCAGATATTTTCTGCCGAACAGTCCCCTGCTTTTCATGATTTCGCCATGTCTCCCTTCAGCATGATAAATCTTTGGCGTTTTCAGCCCACACCGTACAGCGGACCGTCGAATCCCGGGCTCACATCGTCATCAGCGTGCTCCATGACCGTGTCGAGATCGCCGAACACCTTGTGGAATCCCTCGACGATGCGTTTCTGGAGATCGGGGCCGTTGGGCGGGTGGATCGAATGGACGTTGGTGTAGGATTCGCACAGGGCCTTCGCGACGGGGTAGTCGCCTGCGCTGTAGGAATAGGTCACGCCCTTCGC
>CAYNWJ010000094.1:0-11781 GCA_964400815.1 uncultured bacterium | reverse complement strand
TCGACCGGTTCGTCGACGAGGGCGAATACCATTCCCCCATCTATGACATCGCCGAGGAGGGGGACGCCCTCAAGCACAACATCATCGTGAGCGCCATCGACTACCGCGCAGAGGTCGATGCACCCGAAGACACATCTGCGGAGGTCTATATACGCTTCGGCTCCAGCCGCCTGAGCGACGACCCGTCCTGGACCGAATGGACCCGGGTCGATCCCGGCATGCTCAATACTGTCAACGAAAACAGGCGGTACATCCAGTGGAAGGCCGTGCTCAGGACCGATAATCCCCTGTACAGTCCGGCCCTGAAAAATCTTTCGGTCAAATCGACCTATGAGAACAATTCCCCCAACAGGGCTCTGGGAGTGGCGGTGGAGGTCGAGCATAACGGTCATGTCGCGCGCTCATCCTATCCCTTCGGCTATGAGGACCTCACCCATCCCGAGCTCAAAAAGTACCGTGAAACCTTCAAGCTCGACGAGATCGTCGAGGGCGCGCAGACCGAGTTCGAGGTCATGATGCGCCTGCTCAACTGGGCCTACCGCATCCCCCTCACCAGCGATCAGTACAGCTGGAACTGGAACGACGTGCCGCTGTTGGTCGCCGACGAGAACGGCATACCCAAGCTCCAGATGGAATACAAGGGCAGGCGGCGCGACGCCATGTGCCTCTATTCCAATCAGGCGCTCATCGGGGCGCTGCTCTCATTCGGTTATCAGGCCCGGCATCTCAACATACACAGCGAGGGGATCAGCGGCCACGAGGTCACAGAGGTCTGGTCGAACGACTTCAACAAGTGGATCTACATGGACGCCACCCGCGACTACTACTATTTCGATCCGAATACCGGCATCCCCCTCGACTGCCTGGAGATCCACAACCGCATGATCGAACAGATCCCCCGGGTGGAGACCTGGAGGCGTCCTTTCACCGGCGAACTCCTCGACAAGGTGGGCGTGAATGTGAACATCGGCATGCGCGAGGGCAACAATCCCGTCTCCATCGTCGAGCACGGCACCCATCTCATCGAGCTGATGGGGCATTTCCGCATCATTCCCCGGAACAATTTCCTCTCACAGCCCCTCCCGGTGCCCGTTCACACCGGCGCGACCATGTGGGGCTGGCAGGGATTCCTGAACTATTATGACCGGAAGTTCCCGAAACGGTACGAATACCAGATGCAGACCAACCGCCGTCTGGACTTCTACGAGCCCCTCAACCAGGCAGAGGTGCTCCTTTCGGAGACGGACGATCCCGGCAGCCTGAAGGTCGAGGTGGAGACGTTCACCCCCGGCGGCTTCGACGCGTTCCTCGTCAGGATGAACGATGGCGATTGGTTCGAGGTGGACAAGCCCTCGTGGAACTGGCAGCTCGCCGGCGGCATACAGACCCTCGAGGTCCGCACGAAGAACGTCCGCGGCGTTCTCGGCCCCACGAGCCGTCTCAAGGTCACCTACAACCCGTGACAGCTGCGTACGGCGGGGGTTCGACCCGCAGGAACCCCCGCCGCACCCGGTGACCGCCGTCCAATGAAACCAACACGAATTCATCACGTTCGAACGGCCGTCCCTTCTCCACAGGAGCACGCGCCCGAGGGACAGTGACGGGCCCGCGCCGCACCCCCGTGGCGCGAAGGCCCCAACCCCGGAGGAACACCGGACATGAAACGACGCGAAATGCTCACCCTCGCCCCCCTTGCCTGCGCACTCTCCACGGCGGCTTCGGCGGAAAAACAGCCGGCGCGGCCCGCACACCACACTGACGCACCCCTCTCGGTCCGTTATCTCCACCGCGTCCGCGGCATGCTGGACAACATCAAAAACACCCAGTCGGAGAACATCCTGGAGGCGTCCCACGCAATCGCCCGCCGCGTGATGAAGGGCGGCACGGTCTGGTGCAACTGGGACATGGGCCACAACAACAGCTATGACATCTTCCCCGAGCGGAACGGCGTCCCGGGCCATATCGTCATGGGCTATGATCCCGAAAAGGCGAAGGACGGTGACGTGTGGATATCCAGCCGCGCCGGCGGACCCGAGGAAGACGCGGCCAAAAAGGACATCCTCGTCATCGGCTCTCCCGCTCCCTGGGGCGGCGACGCCCGCGGACAGGAATTCCTCCGCCCCGATGTCCGGGAGCAGAAACTCCGCCCCTATTCCCACATATGGATCGAGACCGGCGTGACCACCCACGGCGCGATCATGAAGCTGCCCGGGACCCCCGCGCCGTTCGGACCTGTTTCCGGCATCCTGGGCCTCGTTGCCTTCTGGATGATCCAGGCCGACGCCTGCCGTATCCTCGCCATGAACGGCCGTTCCTCCTCCGTGAGCGGCGACGAGCCGGCCACCGCATCGGACGCGGCGTCCGCCGGCCTGAAAGCCCCCCTCATGGACGACTACTACGCCACGGCAGTCCGCCAGCTCGAAATGATCGAAGCCGAACGGGGGAACATGAAGAAGATCGCCGAGATGGCCGTGGACTCGGTCCTCTCCGGCGGGACGGTCCGCTGTTACAGCAGGCACCGCAACTCACTCGCCGTGGAGGGACACCACCGGCGCGGCGGCCTGGCGCTCACACGCGGCGCCTGCATGCGCGATGGCGGCCTCGTCACCATGGACGGCTATGTTCCTCTGGAGCCCTCTTCGAAGGACACCGTCATCATGGGCATCTGGGAGCCCGATGACGAGATCGATCTCGAAAACCTCGACACCTTCCGCCGGGCGGGCATGAAGATCGCCTCCATAGGTCCCATGACCCGTGACATCAGGATTCCGGAGGGCCGGACAGTGCCGAAGCAGACCGATGTCCACGTGGGCAGGATGTGCGACACATACGGTCTGTTCGCCATGCCGGGTTTCGATCGGAAGGTCGCCCCCACCTCCGGCGCGGTCATCAACCAGATATGGTGGGCGTTGTGCATGGAGATCGCCGAGGAATTGATCAGGCGGACCGGCAACGCTCCCGGCGTGTTCTTCTCCGCGGCGCTCGAGGGCGGGCGGGACTACAACAACCACGTCATGCAGGCCTATCACGAACGGGGCTATTGAGAGCCTCCGGCGGCACACCACAAACACTCAGGACACAGGACCGGCCCATGAACCGACGCGACATCCTCTCCGCAACACCCCTCGCACTGGCGGGAGCGCTGGCTGCAGCACAATCATCGGCAGCCGGAGGCATCGGCGATCCGATAACCGTCCGTCCCGGCGGGCGTCCCCTCTATGACGCGTATGCCGAAAAGGCGGCGGCCATGCTCCGCGAGATGAAACGCACCCAGTCGGAAAACATTCTCGAAGCGGCCTATGCCATCGCCCGGACAGTGAAAAACGGCGGCAGATGCTGGAACCAGTGGGACATGGGCCACAGCACGAACTACGAACTCGCACCCGGCAGGAACGGCCTTCCCGAGCTCATCACCGACGGCTTCGACCCGGACGCGGCCCGCGACGGTGACTGTTTCCTCGCCAACCGGCGAAGCGCATATCCCGTGCTCGACGAGAAGGACATCTTCGTCATCGGCTCACCATCACCCTGGAGCCTGGACGCGAAGGGTGACATCGAGATCGAGGTCGAGAGCGGCCGGTATCGCGTCCGCCCGTTCGCCGACATCTGGATCGAAACGGGCATCACCCGCCTGGGTCCTGTCATCCACGTGCCCGGCATGCCGGCGCCCATGGGACCCGTTTCCGGAATCCTCGGACTCTCGGCCTTCTGGATGATGATGGCCGATACCTGCCGCATTCTCGTCCGCGACGGTTATCCGCTCGATGTACGTGGTGACGAGCCCGCCCTGTCACCCGGCGGTCCGCGCGAAAGCCTCCATGCCCCGCTGCTCGACGACTGGTACGAGACCTTCCTCCGGCAGTTCGAAATGATCGGCGCGGAGATGGGCGCGATTCGCGAGGCGGCGCGAATGGCGGCCGATTCGGCGCTTGCGGGGGGAAAGGTCTACGGTTTCAGCAGCTATCCCCAGTCCCTCGCCTACGAGGCCCAGCAGCGGCGCGGCGGCATGACCCTCACCCATCAGGGCCTGACCGTCCGCAATGGTGAGATCGCCGCCCTGCGCGGGACTTTCGAGCCGGGACCGCGCGACATCGTGTTCATGGGCATCTTCGCGCCGGACGACCCGGTGGACCTCCGCTGTCTGGATACCTTCCGCGGCCACGGCATGAAGATCGTCTCGATCGGACCCATGACCCGCGGCCTCCGCATACCCGAAGACAGGACCGTGCCGAAAGAAGCGGACATCCACCTCGGCATGATGTGCGACACCTATGGCATCTTCGCCCTGCCGGGGCTGGAGCGGAAGGTCTGCCCCACGTCGGGCATTCTCCAGTGCCAGTTGTGGCACGCCCTGCATTTCGAGCTGTTCGAGGAGATGATACGCCGCACCGGCGGCAACATCCCCTATATCTATTTCAACGGCGCAGTCGAGGGCGGCATGGAACACGTTTACCGCACGAATGCGATCTATGGCGAGCGGGGATACTGACCGCCGGACAAACGCCGGGAAGTCCATCACCCATAACGGGAGCAGCAGCCAATGAAACGCCGGGAAGCAATCCGCCTCATGCCGCTTTCCATCGCGGGAGCGGCCGGGATGACACGCGGAGCATGCACGCCTGCAACCGCCGCCGAAGGAACACCACTGCCCGAAGGCGGTTTCGCCGAACGCTACCAGCGCACGGTCCGTGACATGCTCGTCCGCATCAGGGAGACCCAGTCGGAAAACCTGCTGGAGGCCTCCCACGCCATCGCCCGCACGATCGCCCGTGGCAACACATGCTGGTGCACCTGGAACATGGGGCACGGCACCACCTTCGAGCTCTTTCCCGGCCGCGACGGGCTTCCCGCGCTTTTCACACCGGGGTATGATTCCGAACGGCTCCGGGACGGCGACCTCCTTCTCACCAACCGCGGCGCCGTCAATATTGAGGACCGGAAACGGAAGGATTTCCTCGTCGTGGGCGCCCCCGTGCCCTGGAGCAGCGATGCGGGCCTGTCCGAGCTCATCGTCGTGGACTCCGCGAAACACCGTAACCGCCCCCATTCCGACATATGGATCGAAACCTTCGTGACCACCATAGGCGCTGTCGTTGACATTCCCGGCATGCCCGCCCCGGCCGGGCCCGTCTCGGGCATCATCGGCATCACCCTCTTCTGGATGATGGCGGCCGACGCCTGCCGTATCCTGGCCCTCGAAGGCGGGAGCGTCCCGGTATCGGGCAAGGAACCGGAACTTCCCCCGGATACGCAGTATGTCGGCCTTCACGATCCGCTCATGGACGACTTTTTCGACCGGGTGCTCATGCAGATCGAAATGATCGGCGCGGAGACGGGGTATATCCGCGAAATCGCCGAAATGGCTGCGGAATCGGTCCTTGCGGGCGGAAAGGTCTATGGCTACAGCTGTCACCGGACCGGTCTCTGCGGCGAGGCGCAGGGACGGCGCGGAGGGCTGACCATGACCCGGGGCATCTTCGCCAATGACGGGGCGGTGACCGACTACCGAGGCAATCCCGTGCGTGGATCGTCGAAGGACCTGGTCATAATGGGCATCTACCAACCGGCGGACGAGACCGATCTCGACGCGCTGGACACGTTCAAGGGCATGGACATGAAGACCGCCTCCATCGGACCCATGACCCGTGGCGTCGCCGTTCCCGACGGCCGCACGGTGCCGAAGGAGACCGATGTTCATGCCGGGCGCATGTGCGACGCCAACGGCCTCTATGCCATCCCAGGCTTCGAACGGAAGGTCTGCCCCACATCCGGGGCCTTGCAGATGCAGATGTACTGGGTGACGGTCATGGAGATCATCGCCGAAGTCATGCGCCGTACGGGGGGCAACGTCCCCGGCATCTACCGGTCGGCCGCAATCGAGGGAGGCAGGGAGATCGACGACCGCATCAATGTCATTCGCGACGAACGGGGGTATTGATTCAATGAACCGCCGGGCGGAAGAAGCGGAAGGGGAAGCGTGATGACGGCCGCGCTGCGTCTGCTGACAGAACTGGTTGTTTTCTCGGCGGTTATCATGCCGCAATCCCCGGCGGTCATGGCGCAGCGGACGGCCGCCCGCGATCCGCTCGCGGTCGCGCGCGATGAGGAGGTCTTTGAGGCGGCGCTCGCCGATTCCACGGTCGAACGGCGGGTGACATCCTGGTATCATGGGTTCTATCTCCCCAACCTGCCCGCGGGCATCAGGTCCCGCTACACCGAAGACATCTGGCCGCGCGAGCAGCGGAACCATCTCGACGAAGCTGTCCGGGCGGGCATGGACGGCCCCTTTACGGCGTGGTCGATGAATGCCCTTGGCGCGGCGATGCTCGACAGCCTTCATGCGGCATCCGGCATGGACTTCCCCTATTTCGCCCATCACAGCGGCCTGTACAGGCGCGCGATCGACAACGGGGCCGTATTCGCCGATCCCTCGGGGCAGGTCGCCTGCTGGGACGACCGCTATTCGGTAGTCGCGTGCTCTTCGATCCGCGCGTGGCTGAAACAGTACGGCGGCGCTTCCTGGCTCGATGTTGTCCGCGGCAAGGACGAGCCCCTCAACTACGCCTACACCATACGGTATCCGGCGGCGGCTGATTCCCTGAGTTCCCTTCTCCGGGAAGAGTACGGTCTCCCGTTCGATATCCCCCACGGCGATCCCGACACCGCCTGGGCGGACTGGCCGACCCCGCCGGTATTCCACCTCGCCGACCGTCATGACATCGCTCTGTTCAGGATCGCGGTGAACCGCTGGCTCAACGGCCGGCTTGCCGAATCCGCACGGAGGGAGCACGCTGTCGTGCGGAACCACGCTCCCGGCGCAGCGCACCATGCCTACAACCGCAACGCCATCAATATCAGGGACGCTTTCGAGAAACCGGTGCGCCATTCCATCGATTTCCTCGACCAGTCGGCCGTATACGATTTCACCGACGGCTTCTCGGCCGACCCGTATCCCACGCTGAACCTCCAAAGGGACGGCCGGGCGAGGGCCCTGTACCATGTCGGCTTCACAAGCAAACTGGTCACGGACCTGGCCTGTGGTAAACCGGTCACGATGATCCTCCAGGCCTTCGAGTTCGCGGGACGTCTTCCCACCAATGAAAACCTGCGCGAATGGACGAGCCAGGCGGCAAAGACCGGCGCGAGGGACATCGAGTGGTTCACCGCGGGAGCGCCGCGTTATTCCTGGCCGGAACTGTACGCCGAAACGCTCAGGCTCACACGCCTGTGGAAGGACCTGCCCGTCCCCGCCATCCCGGACTGCGCCCGCATCGCCGTGATCTTCAGCGATGACAGCCGTTCGGCGGTGAACGACGCCTCCCTGAACGCCCATTACTGCCTCCACGCCATCCTGGGCGAGCAGCTCGGGGCGTGGTTCACCTTCGTCGGCGAAAACCATGTACGAAAGGGATTGCAGTCCCTCGAAGGCTTCGACATCATCGTGGCGCCCCGTATTTCGTATGTGTCACGCGGATTCGCGGAGACGCTCGAAGTCGCGGTACGGAGTGGAGCCACGCTGGTCGTGATGGACCCGGACGCCCTCTCGTTCGATTTCGAATCAGGGCCCCTCGATGCGGAACGATCCCGCCTCCTCGGTCATGAGAACGGAAGCGCCGTCCGTAAAGACACCATCGGGGCCGCCCCTGAAGCGGAACGGAGATTTCCCGGCATGGAATCGCTGCCGGTCTTTCACGCCGGAACGGGAGCAGCGGCGTACAGGATCGCTCCGCCCGGCGACGCAGAGGTCCTCTTCAGGTGGGAGGACGGTTCCCCGGCCGCATACAATCGAAGGCTCGGCGATGGCGAGGTCATCGTCTTCGGCATGGATCCCTTCGGTACGGCTGCGGCGGCGGTGCTCGACTCGGGATGGCGGGACTTTTTCGCCTATCTCTGCGGGGAGCGCGGCATTACGGTCGGCGAGCCGCTCTGGAACTTCATGTTCCCGGAAACAGGGGGTGAGGTCCGGCGCCACGAGCTTCTGATGGATCACTGACAGGATGAATGGAGGCATAAACGACATGACAGAGCGCATGATGATACTTTATCCATACAACACACTTCTCATCATTCAGGAGGAACCATGAAACGCCGCGACATGTTCACGAAACTGCTTCCCCTTTCGGTCGCCGGTATGGCTGCCGCCGCCGACCGTTCAATCGCACAGCACATGATGCATCCGAACATGCCCGGATCGGGCCGCACGCCATTCTCCATCGAATACCAGAACACCGTCCGGAACATGCTCATGAAAATCAGGGAGACCCAGTCGGAGGATATCCTGGAGGCCTCCCACGCCATGGCCCGGGCCATCATGAAGGGCAACACATGCTGGGCGAACTGGGACCTGGGGCACAGCACATTGTACGATGTCATCCCCGGCAGACAGGGGCTCCCCGAAGTGCTGACCCAGGGCATGCGGACAAGTCAGGCGGGGGACGGCGACACCTATCTGGTCAACCGCGGCGACATCCCTGAGGAGGTGGCCGGCAGGGACATCGTCATCATCGGCGCACCCGCTCCCTGGAGCAGCGACGCGAAAATGGCCGAACTCATCGTCCGCGACACCGCCATGCACCGTATCCGCCCCAAGTCCGACATCTGGATCGAGACCGGCGTAAGCACCCTCGGCGCGGTCATCCATGTACCCGGCATGCCCGCTCCCACGGGACCGGTGTCCGGTATCATCGGTCAGATCACCATGTGGATGATGCTCGCCGACGCGTGCCGTATCCTGGCGCTGAACGGCAAGTCCGTACCGGTGCAGGGCGACGAACCGGAACTGTCCGGGAACGCCGAACGGGTGGGCCTGTACGATCCGCTCATGGACGACTACTTCGACCGCGCGCTCATGCAGATGGAGATGATCGAGGCCGAAATGGGCAACATCCGCCGGATCGCGAAAATGGCGGTCGATTCGCTGCTGGCGGGTGGAAGGGTCTACGGCTACAGCTGGCACCAGATGTCGCTGTGCGCGGAGGCCCAGACGCGGCGCGGGGGCCTGGCGCTTTTACGGGGAGCTTACGCGAAGGACGGCAAACCCGCCGTCTACAGCGGCGATCCCGTCCAGGGCGGACCCGAAGACCTGGTCATCATGGGCGTTTTCGAACCGGACAATCCCACCGACATCGAGTGCCTGGACGCGTTCAGGCGCATGAACATGAAGATCGCCTCCATCGGCCCCATGACCCGTGACATGAACATCCCCGACGGACGGACCGTGCCCGCCGAAACCGATGTCCACGTGGGCCGCATGTGCGACACATACGGCCTCTATGCCATACCGGGTTTCGAGAGGAAGGTCTGCCCCACCTCCGGTCCCATGCAGCTCCAGACCTTCTGGGTCACCTGCATGGAGATCGTGGACGAGGTCATACGGCGAACGAACGGCAACGTCCCCGGCGCATACTTCTCCGCGGCCATCGAGGGCGGCACCGAGCACATGCACCGCATGAACATCTGGTGGCAGGAACGCGGTTACTAAAAAAAGCGGGAAGGGACGGTCCCCGGATGCCGGGCGGCCGTCCATTTCCCCGAAATTCTTCTTCATGACGGGAGTGTGCACCCCATGAAACGACGCGCTTTTCTGTCGCTCGTTCCGCTGGTCCCGTTCGCGGGAGCGGGGAAACGGGCGGCAGCTTCCCCGCTCGATGACCATACGGTCCCCTGGCAACCGGGAGAGAGCCTGGCCGAACGGTACACCGAAAAAGTGACAACCATGCTCCGCCGCATACGTAACACACAGGCGGAAAACCTTCTCGAGGCCTCCCACGTTATCGCACGGACGATCATGGACGGCGGAACGTGCTGGTACAACTGGGACTGCGGACACAGCACCACCTTCGACCTCACCCGCGGCAGGGACGGCGTTCCTGAAATCCTCACCCCCGGTTTCGAGCCGGACGAAATGCGTGACGGCGACTGCTTCCTGGCCACAAAGCGCAGCGCCCACCCGGTCCTGGCAAAGAAGGATATTCTCGTCATCGGCGCGCCCTCGCCCTGGAGCCGCGACGCCCGCCTGTCTGAACTGATCGTGCTCGATTCGGCCATGGGACGCATCCGCCCCTATTCCGATATCTGGATCGAAACGGGGATCACCACGGTGGGCGCGGTGATGCGGCTTCCCGGCATGCCGGCTCCGATCGGTCCGGTCTCCGGCATCATCGGTCTCACCACCCTCTGGATGATGCTCGCCGACGCCTGCCGTATTCTCGCCCGCGGGGGACATCCCGTCGCCGTCCGGGGTGAAGGCGATACGGGGGACATGACCGGCGCCCGGACACACCTGCACGATCCACTCATGGACGACTGGTTCGACCGGCTCATGCTCGAGTTCTCCATGATCGGCGCCGAAGCCGGAGCGATCCGGGAAGCCGCGGGCATGGCGGTGGACAGCGTGCTTTCCGGCGGAAAGGTCTGGTGCTACAGCCGGGATTACGAGTCCCTGGCCTTCGAGGCCTCGACCAGGCGCGGCGGGCTGGCCCTCACACAGGGGGTGAGCGACGGCGGCGGCTTTCTCGTCAGCCGCGGGACCCGTGTCCGGCCCACCGGCAGGGACACCGTCATCATGGGCGTCTTTTCCCCGGACGACGAGACGGATCTCGCCAGTCTCGACGCCTTCCGCGACGCGGGAGCCGGTGTTATCTCCATCGGGCCCATGACCCGCGCCGGGCGCATTCCCGAAGGCCGCACCGTGCCCAAGGAAGCCGACGTCCACATCGGGATGATGAGCGACACCGGCGGCATATTCGCCCTTCCGGGATTCGAGCGCAAGGTATGCCCCACATCGGGAGCTTTGCTGATGCAGCTTTTCTGGGTCACCTGCCTGGAGATCGCACAGCAGATCATCGGGCGCACCGGAAACACGCCCGCCGTCTATTTTTCCGGAGCCATCCGCGGAGGGATGGAGCATCTCCGGTTCATGAACGCCATCTATGAAGAACGCGGGTATTGAAAAAACATCGGTGTGTATGTGTGATCCGGATACTGCGTGACTGAAATCCCGCATCATATGAAAAGCGATCTGCGCATGAAACGCGGGCTTGAAAAGAGTGCGGACGAATCACGGCCATTATTCACAAGAACGGTCATACCACCTTCACAGCCGGAGAAACACCATCCGGCGCATATAAGGAGAACACCATCCATGCAGAGACGCGATACCTTTCGCCTCATTCCCCTCTCCCTCGCCGGATTCGCCGGCATGACGGGAAGGAGCGCCGCCCGGAACAAGATGCCGGGCATGCCCCGTAAGGCAATGAAGGACCGGCCCTTCTCAGTCCAGTACCTCGACGAAGTCCGCGCCATGCTGACCCGCATTCGCGAAACCCAGTCCGAAAACATCCTGGAAGCGGCCTATGCCGTGGCGCGGACCGTTGAACGCGGGGGGACCTGCTGGTATTCCTGGGACATGGGCCACAGCACGACCTTCGACATGGTGCCCGGCCGTAACGGCGTCCCGGAAATATTCACCGTGGGCTACGATGCGGACCGTGTGAAGGACGGCGACCTCTTCCTCGCCAATGTGTGGGGCGGTCCGCACGAGAGCCTGAACGAGCATGACGTCCTCGTCATCGGAGCCCCGGCCCCGTGGGGCGCGGACGCCCGCCTTTCGGAGCTCATCGTCCGTGAAACGGCGAATGTCCGGCTGCGGCCCTATTCCGACATCTGGATCGAGACCTTCGTGAGCACCCTCGGCGCCGTGATGCACATTCCCGGCATGCCCGCTCCCATGGGCCCGGTTTCCGGCATCATCGGCATGACCCTGTTCTGGATGATGATGGC
>CAYNWJ010000093.1:0-11796 GCA_964400815.1 uncultured bacterium | reverse complement strand
ACAGCATCGGTTACATGCGGTTTCATCAATAGTTCAAAGAACCTTTTTGCTTATTATTTTGGATATAATACCATACTTTATAATAGCTTATGTGAATTACCCGATGGATTTTTGGGGGGGTTGCCAATTTATACGCATTCATGAAATTCAAACAGATCATTCCGGCGGCGACGGAACCTCTTGAAATCATTCGATAAAGCCCGTATCGCCTATACGCGTTCCCGTTCCACCAGGTCCTCGTATGTTTCACGTCTGGCGGCCAGTTTCGTCTCGCCGTCCTCGACCAGCACCTCCGCGGCGCGCGGACGGGAGTTGTAGTTGGAGGACATCGACATGCCGTAGGCCCCCGCGCTCATGACCGCGAGAAGATCGCCCTCCCCGGGCAGTTCCATGTCACGGTCCCGCGCCAGGAAATCGCCCGATTCGCATATGGGGCCCACCACGTCGAGCGTCACCTGCTCCCCGCCGCCCTCGACGACCGGGAGTATGGCGTGGTAGGAGTCATAGAGGGAGGGCCGCGCCAGATCGTTCATGGCGGCGTCCACCACCGCGAAAACCTTGTCCCCGTTGCGCTTGACATAGAGGACCCGTGTGAGCAGAATGCCTGCGTTGCCCATTATCGAGCGGCCCGGCTCAATGATGAGGCTGCACCCGAGGTCCCTGATGACGGGAACGACCATTTCAGCCCATTCGGCGGGATCGGGGGGTGATCCTTCGTCGTAGTTGATGCCGAGACCGCCGCCGATATCGACGATGCGGATGTCGATGCCCTCGTTCCCGATCGTTTCGATCAGCGCGGCCAGCTTCTCCGCTTCCTCGCGGAATGGGCTCACATCGGTGAGCTGGCTTCCGATATGAGCGTCGATGCCCACCACCTCGATTCCCTCCATCCCGGCTGCCTTGCGGTACAACCGCAGCGCCTCGTCGTGGGGAACGCCGAACTTGTTCTTTTTCAGGCCGGTCGAGATGTAGGGATGGGTTTTTGGGTCCACGTCGGGATTGACGCGGAAGGATATGGGCGCCTGCACACCCTTTTCGCTTGCGACACCGGCGATGACCCCGAGTTCGGATTCCGATTCCACGTTGAACATGAGAATGCCCGCGTCGAGGGCTTCGGATATCTCGGCCGCCGTTTTTCCCACACCGGAGAAAACGATCTTATGAGGGGGTATGCCCGCTCCGAGGACCCGGTACAGCTCCCCGCCGGAGACGATGTCCGCGCCCAGGCCGGCAGCGGCGAATATGCGGAGCAGGGCGCCGTTGCTGTTGGCTTTCACGGAGTAGCAGGTGACGTGGTCGATATCCGCGAAGGCCCCGTCGATGCTCGCGATGTGCCGGTCCATCGTTTCGCGTGAATACACGAACGTCGGAGTGCCGTAGAGTTCGGCGATTTCATTGAGCGGCACATCCTCGGCGAAGAGCGTTCCGTTTATTCTGGTGAAGCTGTGCATTGTTCTGTCTCCGGTAGTGATACGGTTGAATACGATTCCCGCGGTTTTTCACACGGGTTTCTTTCTCGTGCGGCGTCACCATGAGAGTTTGGCGATCCGATCCACCGCCTCGGCGAGCCGCTCCCTGGAGGTTGTAAGCGTCATCCTGATGAATCCCTCGCCGAACCTGCCGAATCCGACACCGGGCGTGGTCACCACCGCCGCATCCTTGATGAGGCGGGCGGTCACCTCGGTCGAGTTCGTCCCTTCGGGGATCGCGATCCACACATAGAACGACGCCCTGGGCTTCTCCACCTGCCAGCCCATGCTGTTGAGACCTTCGACGAGTACATTTCTGCGTTCGCAATACACACCGTTGTTTTCCTCGACACAGTCCTGGCTCGATGTCAGGGCCTTTATCGCCGCGTACTGGATCGGCTGGAACGCACCTGAATCGAGATTGGTCTTGATCGTTCCCAGACCGGCTATCACATCGGCGTTCCCGAGGGCCGCGGCGATACGCCATCCGGTCATGTTGTATGTCTTCGAGAGGCTGTAAAGCTCCACCCCAACATCCTTCGCCCCGTCGGCTTCGAGGAATGACGGCGCACGGTAGCCGTCGAAGGTGACATCGGCATAGGCGGCGTCGTGCACGACGATGACATTGTATGCCTTGGCGAACTCGACCACCCTGTCGAAAAATGATGTGTCGCACACTGCGGCCGTGGGATTGTTCGGATAGTTCAGGAACATCATTTTGGCCTTGACGGCGATTTCCGCGGGAATCGAGTCCAAGTCCGGCAGGAAATTGTTTTCCTTCCTGAGCGGCATGAGATAGGGTTCCCCGCCCGCAAGCACCGTGCCCGCAGAATACACCGGGTAGCCCGGATCGGGGACCAGCACCGTATCGCCGGGATCGACGAATGCCAGGGGGAAGTGCCCCACGCCTTCCTTCGATCCGATCAGGGTGAGCACCTCGCCAGCGGGATCGAGGTCGATGTTCCTCGTCGCGCGGTAGTAGTGGGCGATGGTCTTCCTGAAATCCATCATGCCGGTGTATGAAGGGTACTGATGATTGGCGGGATCGGCCGATGTGCGCCGCAGTTCCTCGATGATGTGGTCGGGCGTGGGCCGGTCGGGATCGCCGACGCCCAAGTTGATGATGTCCTTGCCCTGGCGCTTCGCCTCCTCCTTCATCCGGTCGATCTCGGCGAAGAGGTAGGGGGGGAGCTTGGCGAGTCGTTCGGCGCGCTGTACGTTGATTGCCATGGTGTGTCCTTTCCCTTTGTTTTCGTTGCTATGTGTTGATGAGGCATTGAATCTCGGATCTTCTGCAAAGAGTCCCCTCGTTCTTTCCGGACGGAACCCCGTTTGATGGGGAACGTGAATGACTGCCGGAGTGTCATCACCTCCATCGAAGAAGCTGGAATAAAGCCCTCTCATCTCCCCGCGTCAGCCTGCTTGTGTGTCGAGCCCTGTCTGAGGATAATGATGAATCCTCCGCTCAGGATGAGCAGGCCCCCGGCCACGTGGTGCGGGTCGACCGTCTGGTCAAGGACCAGCCAGCCCAGGAAGGCGGATAGAACGACCTCGAAAGCCATCACCACGCATGCCGCTCCCGTCTTGATATATCGCATGCCGTATACCAGAACGAACTGGGCGCCGATGCCGCAGAACGAAGCCCCCAACACCAGCAGAAGCGGGACGCCGACCGGAACTGCAAATCCCTTGAGAGCCAGCGGCGCCGAAACGACCACCCCCGTCGCCGAGGTGAAGAACATGATGGTCGAGGAATCGTCCGTGTCCCTGAGTTTTCGTACGAAAGCGACCGCGGCTCCCGCCGAAAGCCCGGTGAGAATGCCCCAGATATATCCCGGCTGTGGGTCGAAATGCGCCGGATTGACCATTACGACAACCCCCGCCACGCTCATGACGATCAAGACGACCACCGTCCTGTCGGTCTTCTCCCCGTACAGCAGCGCAGCCGTGCCCACGGCGAAAAAGGGATACAGATACTTGAGAATGACCGCCTCGCCCATGGTGATCCGGGAAACAGCGAAAAAATAGAATACCCCGCCGAACGCAGCCGCAACGGACCGCATGATCAAAAGGCGCGTGTTAACCGGACGTATCGGCAGTCTGGCGAATCGATACAGGCCGTAAAAGAGAAGTGTCGAGAGTCCATACCTGATGAACACGATCTCACCCGTGGGAACAGAGGAGGAGGCCAGCCTGACGAAGACCGCCATCGTCGAGAAAAGGGCCGCCGCCAGAATCATCATGGTCGTACCGACGAAACGCTCGTCGAAAATGCGCATCAAGGCCTCTTTTCGTCCGTTCGGAGAGGGGGGGGCTTGTTCCCGCTGTCCATGAGCTTGATGATTTCGTGTTCGATGTATTTCATGCTGACGAAGACCAGGCACTTGTTGCGCGTCCAGGCCGCGACAGCCGCATTTCCATCCGAGCACTGGCCCGTGAGCACTTCTGCGCCGTCGCGGATCAGCGTGATCCATCTTCCCGTGAATTCCTCCGGGACGAGCGGACGGTGGTGGTGGCACTCGGCGCCCGCGACCTCTCCGCCGTCGAAGGAGATGAGCCGGACTCGTATCCCGCGTTCGACCGCATCGCGTATGGAAGGGGCAAGCCGCTCGATTTCCTCCCGCCACAGGGAGAGATCGAGGGTCATGGCGGCCTTGCCGATCATCTCTTCAGCCCTGCCGATGATGTCGTCATAGCCGTTGATGTTGAATATGAAATCGTATGCCTCCTCACCGCCGTTGCCGGCAAGCAGCCGTTCCAGGTTGCCGATGGACGTTTCGAAATCGCTGGACATGCGCCTTACGAGTTCTTCGGGGGGCACGGCGATATATTTGACAGGGTTGTCGCCCACGGGCATGAGTATGCGCTTGCGGGCGAGCCGTTCGATACACTCGTAGATCTTGGAGCGTGGAATCCCCGAGCGCTTTGCGAGCTCATACCCCGTCGATGGCGTCTCGTGCACCTGCGATGCATAGGCGCGGGCCTCGTAGAGCGAGAAGCCGAGATCGGTGAGGATGCTTTCGACATCGCGGGTGTTCATGTCGTCTCCCGTTTGGTAACTACCATGGTAGTTAATATACAACGGCGGGCATGATTCTGTCAAGGCAATACCGTCCCCGAGGCATGCTCTGTTCCATGAAAAACGTGTGGGGAGTATGCAGACATGTTTTCATAATGCATTGTTATTCAAGGGAATTTGTGGTTTTTGTGTTGATAGATGTGCAATGTGTTGCCGGTTCGTTCATCTGAATTGCCTTTCTTTTGGTGGGTTTTTTTTGTATATTATGTTGGCAGTCCGAAATGGTTGTAACTCTTTCCTGTACGAGCACCGAATGCGCCTGATCTCCGTAAAAGACATAGATTTCAACATGGTCCTCGGGAAGTCCATCTACTCCTACAACAACAAGCTTCTTCTCGGCGCCGGTTTCAGGCTTACCCCCGAAATCAAGACGAAACTCATCGACAAGGGATACAACCACCTCTACATCATGGAGGAGGGGACGGAAGGCATCGTGCCCGAGGACATCATCTCGGAAGAGGTGAAACATCATGCCAAGACGAAGATGGTCGACAAGGCCGAAGAACTGGAAGAGTATTTCAAGTTTCAGGACATGAGCCGTTCGAAGATCGTCGACCTTCTCAACAACGGCTACCTGAAAAAGATGAACATCACCTATGACATGCGGAAGGTGGTGGACGAGATCCTCAAGGATATTTCCGCGGCCGGGTCGAAATTCATGAAATCCTTCATGTTCAAGGCGGAAGACACCTACCTTATGGATCACAGTATCAACACCACGGTCATCGCGATTCTCATCGGTCAGCGCTACCGTTTCAACAAGTCAGAGTTGTCCGATCTGGCGTTGGGATGTTTTCTGCATGATTTCGGGAAGATCATCATAGAAAAAATGAAAGGCGGAAAGGGAGGGGACATCGCCGAGGAGCTTCTCCGCGAGCATCCAACCTTCGGTTATCTCGTCATCAGCAACAGCCACAATTCTTCCCCCATCGTCTCCCAGATCATCAATCAGCATCACGAGCATCAGGACGGCACGGGCTACCCGATCGGGCTCAAGGGACAGAACCTGCCGCCTGTCAGCACGGTGAAGCGTGAAACCAAGGGATATATTTTCCGTCTGGCTGAAATCTGTTCGGTCGCCGATGCGTATGACAACCTCGTGATGAACCCGGGATTGGAAGAGCAGCTCGCCCCCGCCGAGGCAGTCAAGCAACTCGTTCTCGACGCCGGGACCAGGTACAACAAGGACGTCATCCAGACACTGGCGAAGGTCATTCCCAGCTATCCGGTCGGTGCATATGTCCGCATTGAAGACATCATCGATCCCACGCTTATCGGCTGTACGGCAGTTGTGGCGAAAGTCAACAACCGCCATCTCGACCGTCCGGTCCTCATTGTCATCCGTGACAAGACAAACCGCAAGATCAAGCCCCGCATCGTGGATTCTTCCAAGCTGAAGCACATCGGGCTCAGATTGCTCCTCTAAAACTTCTCCCTGCTTTTTCCCTTGATTGAATTTTCTCCGGATATCCGGTTCGTTAAGAAACGTCCTGTCAATGGCGGCCGGGAAATTACTTTACATTCTGATAATCGAAAGCCATTGATTCACCCGCTCTCTGCGAAGCCCTCTTGCGTCGCTTCGCTCCATCTTCCCATACCGGCAGAAGGAAATGCGCCCCGGGCCGGGCGCCTTCCCTGCCGATTCGGGGGGAGAGGGCCGGGGAGAGGGGCGCGATTCGAAAATCCGGAGATATTCGTCTGAAAGGCAAAGTTTCAGAAACCGTTACCGTCGCTGCATGGATCAGAGCAGGTCGATGGGATCGACATCGACGGTTATGGTGCTCGAGGGGGCGGGGATGTCCGCCAGGACCGTGCGGACCAGCGGCAGAAGGGTGGTGATGGATGCGGTGCGCAGAAGGATATGGAAGCGATGGCGGCCGCGGACCCTGGCTATGGGAGCATCGACCGGACCGAGCACCTCGGTCGAGGCGGATTGGGCGGCGATCAGCGCTTCGGTGATCCCGTCCACCTCCGAACGGGCCGTTTCTCGGTCCACATTGCTGATCTCGATAAGGACGAGCCTGGAATGCGGCGGAAATCCCGTTTCCTTTCTCATGTCCAGTTCACGCGCGGCGAAGGCGTCGTAGTCCTGTTCCAGCGCGAACCTGATCACATAATTTTCTGGCGTACGGGTTTGCAGCACCACGAGACCGGGCGTTTCGCCCCGTCCCGCACGGCCGGCCACCTGGGTGATGAGCTGAAATGTACGCTCCGGGGCCCTGAAATCCGGAATATACAGGGATGAATCGGCGGAAATGATGCCCACAAGCGTCACTTCCGGAAAATCGAGGCCCTTCGCCACCATCTGCGTGCCGAGCAGTATGTTGGCGTCGCCCTTCCTGAATTCCTCCAGGAGACGGAAATGGGCGTCGTGGCCGCCCGTGGTGTCCGAATCCATTCTGATCACACGGGCTCCTGGGATGGTGTCCAGTTCCTTTTCGATGCGCTGGGTCCCTCTTCCGCGCCTGCGCATTTCGCTGGAGCCGCAGGCGGGACAGTGCTCGAGAATGATCTGCGAGTGGCCGCACAGATGGCAGACGGCGAGACCTTTCGACGAATGCCATGTCAGGCTCACTGAGCATTCGGGACAGAGGATCACTTCACCGCATTCGCGGCACTGGACACCGGTCGAATGGCCGCGCCGATTGATCAGGACGATGCTTTTTTCGTCCCGTTGTATACGCTCCGCCAGTTCCTGCCGCAGTACGCGGGACAGGGAGGACATGTTGTCCGCTTCCTGTTCCCTCCTCATGTCGGCCGTGACCACGCGGGGCAGGGCCTTCGATCCCACACGCTTCGAAAGAACGCAGCGCACGTAGCGGTCACGTTCGGCGTTCCTCCATGACTCGAGGGATGGCGTCGCAGATCCCAGGAGAACCGGAACGCCCAGCAGGGAGCCGCGGACCACCGCAACGTCCCGGGCGTTGTAGCGCGGGGCGGTGTCGGTCTGCTTGTACGAGGGATCGTGCTCCTCGTCGACGATGATCACTCCGGGATCGCGCATCGGCGAGAAAACGGCGGAACGGGGACCGATGACCACATCGCGGGCGCCGGAGTTCACCAGGTGCCACATGTCGAAGCGTTCGCCCGGTGACATCGCCGAATGAAGCACCGCGACCCGGCCGGTAAAGACGGAATCGAAGAAGCGTGTGGTCTGCGGTGTGAGGGATATTTCCGGCACGAGAATGATGGCGCCCTTCCCGCGTTTCAGGGCTTCCCGGACCACTTCTATGTAGAGGCGGGTCTTTCCGCTGCCCGTCACCCCCTTGACCAGGAACGGCCGGCCGTTTCCCGTATCGAAATCCTGCATGATACGGTTGAAGCAGGCTTCCTGTTCGGCTGTGAGGGGGTGATCGGCTTCGAGGGGTTCCTGGTTGAGCATGGCGGAAACGCGGAGCAGCGGGCGCTCCTCGAATCGCGCATGGCCGTCCTTCACCAGCGTGTTGGCGACCCCGCGGGATATGGCGTGGCGCTCGAGGAATTCGGCAAGCTCGCATCCATCGGGATACCCGGCGAGGATTTCGGCGCATCTCCTCTGTTCGCGCGCCCGCGGAGAAATACGGGCGGGATCGGTGGTTTCCGTGGGGAGGATGTGGCGCACGGTGCGCGGGCCGGCGCTCTTCTCGGTGATTTCACGTTCGATATGGACCAGGCCCTTGGATTCGAGTGCCCTGACCACCTGGGATGTGGAGCGGCCCATGGAGCGGTCGAGGGTGCGCATGAGCATGGGAGCGTTCGCGGCGATAGTGTCGTAGACATCGCGCTGGAGCCGAGTGAGTGAGGGGGGGCTGTCCGGGGTTCGTTCCGTGAGGTGAACCCGGAGGCGTGAGCGCACCATCGTTCCCGCGGGCATGGCCGCCTTCAGGACATCGCCGGTCGAGCAGAGGTAGTAGTCGGCCACCCAGCGGGCCAGTTCGAGCATGTGGGTGTCGAATACCGGCTCGTCGTCGATGATCTCGGCGATGTTTTTCATCTTCGAAAGGGGGACATCGCCCGGCCCCTCGGAGAGTCCGGTAACGAATCCCGTCAACATCCTCCTGCCGAACGGGACAAGCGCCCTCACACCCACGACAGCCGATGTTTCCATTCCGGCGGGTATTGCATAGGTGAACGGTGTCGTGATCGGCACGGGCAGGTGGATACGGGCGTAACGGGGCGTTTTCGGCGTCATGGCGGTTCTGTTTCGGGAGTGATGTCTCTCGGGCCCTTCAACCCGCTCGACGTGATGGCGATGGTTCCGCTTCGGTCATCCCGATGCCGGGGCGGGGCCGGCTTCCGCATCAGAAGGAGCCGCTTCTGCTCATCCAGACGATCACGATGGCGGCGATGATGAGCATGGCGAGAAATACCATGAAGAACATCGTTCCCGAGGACGACGGCTCGTCGATCTGGAGGCGTTTGCGCGGTTGCGTCTGAACGGGTCCGCTTTGTGCGGCTGCGGTGGCCGGTTTCTCCGAAGCGGTGTCCGTTGTTGATGGCTCGGTGTTATCGGGATCGGGGCGCACCACCTCTTTTTCGAGCTCGTTTGATGGCTCGATCTCCGGGGGTGCGCCGTTCCCGGCATGTTCATCGTCATCAACAGTATCCTCAACGGTTCCCTCATCCTCACGGAACAGCGACTGCTGGGCGGATTCGTCATCTCCACGCTCTTCATCGTCCGGTGATCCGTCAGGATCTTCCCGCTGCTCCTCTTCGGCGTCATCATCCTCTTCAGTCTCGGCATCAAACGATGCCGGTGCGGCCGCATCTTCTGACGGTTCCGGTTCTTCAGCAGGTTCCCTGTTGTCTTCATCCGCCGGAAGTTCTTCTGCACGTTCTTCCGCTTTTTCCGGTGCGGATGGCACGTTTCCAGCCGAATCACCATCGTCAGGGGGTGCGGCTTCGTCCGGTCCGGAGCTGCCCTCGGGCGGGGCGGTTTCCTGTGATTCAGCCTGATCGTCTGTGGTTTCCTTTGGGACGACGGGAGCGGCTTCGACGATGCGGGGTATCTTGTTTTCATAACGGGCGATGACACGATCGGGATCGATGCCCACCACTTCGGCGTATTCCCTGAGGAACGCGCGAACATAGGGCACGGGTGCGATGTCGAACCGTCCCTGCTCCATGTCCTCGAGAAGATCGACACGGATCTTGGTGAAATCCGAGATGTCAGTGAGGCTGACACCCTTTTCGAGCCTGATTTCCTTCAATTCCTCGTGCAATGGTATCATGTCGTTCTCGACTCCGCTTTTATCGGGCGCCGTTCTCCTGCGCGGTTTCGCCGAACATCCTGAACGCGCCGCCGCTGAATGATTCGAGCGCCCGCGACAACTCCGCGAGCGGCAATCCCATGACGGTAAAATAACACCCGTGTATCCCGGTGACAAGCACGGAACCAAAGCCCTGGATGCCATACGCCCCCGCCTTGTCAAGAGGCTCTCCCGTGGCAACATAGCGTTCGGCGGTCGTGCGGTCGAAATCCCTGACGGTCACATCGGTCATCGATACGCCCGCTGTTTCACGGCCGTCATCCGCGTCGACCAGGGCGAATCCCGTAAACACGGTGTGCGTCCGTCCGGCGATCCGAAGAAGCATCTCCACCGCCTCGTCCGGACCTTCGGGCTTTTCGATGATATCCCCGTCGAGAACCACCACCGTGTCCGATCCGATCACATAGGCGCCGTAAAGTGTCGACGCCACATCCCGGGCCTTTTCCAGCGAAAGACGGCGTACATGTTCTTCCGGGCTTTCACCAGGCCTGCTCGATTCCTCCACCTTCGATGTCCGCGCCTCGAAGGGGAGGCCGAGAAGGGCGATGAGCTCCCGCCGCCGTGGAGATCTGGATGCGAGAACGAGATGTTTCATGCCAGGCGCCTGCTGTCGAGAATGATGGTGACCGGGCCGTAGTTGAGGATGTCGAGCTCCATGTGGGCGCCGAACTCACCCCCCGATACGGGGATGCCTTTGTCCGCCAGCTTTTCCATGAAGCGCCTGTAGAGCTGATTCGCCATATCAGGTTCGGCGGCCTCTCCGAAATAGGGGCGGAGACCACGGCGCACATCGCCGAACAGCGTGAACTGGCTCACCACCAGGATGGAGCCGCCCGCATCGGTGACGGACAGGTTCATCCTGCCGTCGTCATCGGGGAAAATCCTGAGACCCGCGCACTTGCGGACCAGAATGTCCAGGTCCTTTTCGCCGTCGTCCCGGTGAACTCCCGCAAGGATGAGCATGCCCCGGCCGATCGAGGATACCTCGCGGCCCCCGACCGTTACCGCGCAGCGCCCGACTCTCTGAACGACACAAATCACTCCGTACCGCCCCTTTTTCCGGTTGACGATGTCCCATTGGATCATAAGGAAGGGGGCGGATTCCGTCCGGGACACCCACGGAACCTCCGCCCCCTGCTTATTACACGTGAAAACGCCCTGTTACACGGCGTCTTTCAGTTTCTTGCCGGCCTTGAACTTGGGAACATTCGCCGCCGGTATCTTGATGGAAGCGCCCGTTGCGGGGTTCCTGCCGGTGCGGGCCGCACGCTTCTGCACGGAGAACGTGCCGAACCCCACGAGGCTCACCTTGTCGCCCTTGGCGAGGGCGCCCTGAATGCTGTCGAGAATGGATCCGAGAACTTTCGCGGCCTGTGCTTTGGAAATATCCGCGTCCTGTGCTGCTTTTGCCACCAGTTCCTCTTTCGTCATAGCTTCACCTCCTTATTGTTAAGTAACGAAAGCGCAGTCTTAACCAACGATAATTTGGCGGCGCATCCATGTCAAGGAAAAAAAACGCCAAAACACTGTCACTCGGGCATTTTTTGTATTTTCTAGTAGCTGATTCCCGATCTTCCCCGGCGCTTTTCGATTTTCACATCGGGGAGTTCCTTGATATTGACCTTGAAATAGAATCCCTCCTGATATCCGGCGGGCACCCAGGAGAGGTTCGCCTCCCAGCAGTGGAGATCGCGTCCGATGACGATACGCTGGGAGACCATGTTTTGCTCCTCGATGTTGTAATAAAAATAGTAGTTTACCGATAGCATGGGGGTGGGGGAAAAGGATATCGTGGGCTTCACCGTGTGCGTTGTCACATATTCATCAGGTCCCGGCCGCGGGCTGCGCCTGATGCCGTAGGTGTGCGAAAGCCTGACACGGAAAGGGCTTCCGCCGCCTCCGCCTCCGTTTTCCGAATCCACATCCTCCTCCATCTCGAAATCGTCGCGACCCATGCCCGCGTTTGCGTCGCCCCGGGCCGATGTGCCGATGAAACCCA
>CAYNWJ010000092.1:7303-11810 GCA_964400815.1 uncultured bacterium | reverse complement strand
TGGACCTGGCGTTCCTGGATCTGTTCCGTTCGCGGGGCATGAAGGTCATCTCCATCGGCCCCGCAACCCGCGCCCACAACGTGCCTGAAGGCAGGACCGTGCCGAAGGAGACCGACATCCACGCCGGAAAGATGTGCGACACCTACGGCATCTTCGCCGTTCCCGGGTTCGAGCGGAAGATCTGCCCCACCTCCGGTGTGCTCCTGGACCACCTGTGGTGGACCTCGATGATGTCCTTCATCGAAAGCTATATCCAGAAAAGCGGTGGGGATGTTCCCGGCGCCTATTTCTCCGGCGCGCTCAAGGGCGGCATGGAGCACCTGTACCGCATGCGGGCGCTCTACGACAATGAATGAGCGATAATGCCCCATGTCCACCGGGTGCGGACGGGGCCGGACCATGGTCCCGCCCCGGCGTAACGTTCCCGCCATTGTCCGGCAGCCGCGCTGGCAGGAGAAACGCACGCGTTTCCCACGCTGCCGTTCCGTGCAGGCAATGCCGCAAAATCGGCTGCGAAACCGATGCATCGTTGTGCCGACGGCGCATGATGAATCGTTTTTAGTTGTTGTTAATGAAAGACTAACAATAAGACAAATAAATATTGACATGCCGCCGCCGATTGTGTATCATCATTAACATCAATAAAAACCGTATCATATACTTTTCATCCGTCTGCATCACCGGGAATCGCTCACTTCACGCTCTTTCACAAGGGGGAAAAACGTGAAACTTAATCGCGCGGCACTTGTTACCGCTGTTCTTGTTCTTTCGTTCGGACTGCTTCTCGCGGGGTGTTCCAAGGAGGAGGCCGAAGCGCCCGCCGAACCCATCAAGATCGGCGCGGTGTTCTCGGTGACGGGACCCGCGGCCAAGCTCGGGGGCCCGGAAAAGAATGCCGCCCAGATGATCGTCGATCAGATCAACGCCTCGGGCGGTGTCAACGGCCGTCAGATCGAGCTCATCGTCGAGGATGATCAGGGCGTGGAGGAGAACACGGTCAACGCGCTCCAGAAACTGATCAATCTCGACAATGTCGCCGCAATCATCGGACCCACGCGATCGGGCAACGCCATCGCGGCGGCGCCGATCTGCAACGAGGCCGGCGTGCCTCTGGTTTCCTGCGCAGCGGCCCTCGTGCAGCTCTATCCGGACATGGACACCTCGAAGGCGCCCTATCCCTATGTGTTCAAGACACCGCAGAACGACTCCCACTGCGCCCGCACGATATTTGATGATTGCAGGGAAAAAGGTTTCACCAAAATCGCAATCATCACCGGCACCACCGGGTTCGGTTCGGCCGGCCGCGCGGAACTGCTCAATTATGCCGAGGAGTATGGCTTCGATATCGTCGCCGACGAGACCTATCCGCCGGACGCCACGGACCTCACGCCCCAGCTGACCCGTATCAAGGCCCGTAACCCCCAGGCGCTCATCAACTGGTCGATCGTACCGGCCCAGGGCCTCATCGCGGGCCAGGTCGAGCAGATCGATCTCGATGTCCAGCTCTATCAGAGCCACGGCTTCGGCAACAAGGGCTACATCCAGCCCGCCGCCGAGGGTGTTCTCTTCCCCGCCGGCCGTCTGCTGGTCGTTGGTGATGTCGATCCGTCCCACGTGCAGTACGATGTCCTTACCACGTTCAAACAGGACTACGAGGCCGAGTTCGGCGAGGAGGTTTCCACCTTCGCCGGTCACGCATATGACGCCCTCTGGATGATCATCAACGCCGTCAAGGCCCAGGGTTCCGCGGACCGTGACGCCATCCGCAACGGCATGGAGGCCACCAGCAATTTCGTCGGCACCGCGGGCGTGTTCAACATGTCGCCGAGCGACCACTGCGGGCTCACCGACGAGGCGTTCGCCATGGTTACCGTAAGCGGACAGGAGTTCAGGCTGGCCGACGCGGTCGAATAAGGTATACAGGTTTCCCGCATCATATGATCGAAGAGAATCGTAACGAAGTTCAGGACGGGGAAGGTTGCGCCATCGAAGCCTTCCCCGTCGTGTGAAGATGTTTTGTTTTTCGCCGTATTTCATGACTCCCGCCGTTCGCGTCCGGGAGGTTGTGGAGCTGACCGGCGCACCGCCCTGTTCCCTGCGGATTGCGTGTTGCACTGCGTAACCCTCCGCAAAGGCGGGGAGGTGCGGAAACGCATTGCGGAAAGTAACGACATGTTGGGTCTCGACGGTTACATCCAGCTGTTTTTCTCCGGCATCACCATCGGATCGATCTATGCCATGGTGGCGCTGGGCTTCCTGATCATCTACAACGCCACGGGCATCATCAATCTGGCCCAGGGCGAATTCGTCATGCTCGGCGGCATGATTGCGGTCACATGCCACCACACCCTGCACATGCCGCTGTTCCTGGCGTGCATCGTTTCGGTGCTTGCGGTGACCATCATCGGGGCCCTGTTCGAGCTGACCTGCATCAGCCCGCTCAAGGACCCGAGCGTCCTCGGTCTCATCATGGTGACCATCGCCGGCTCGATTCTCTTCCGCGGCATCGCCATGTTCCTCTGGGGCAAGGAGGAGCACGGTTTCCCGACCTTCTCCGGCACCGAGCCCGTCGGCATCCTGGGGGCATCGGTCCCGCCCCAGGTGTTCTGGATCGTGGGGATCATCTGCGCCTCGATGGTCGTGCTCTTTCTCGTGTTCAAATACACCCTCTTCGGAAAGGCCATGCGCGCCACCGCTACGAACAGGACCGCCGCGAACCTCATGGGCATCAGCGTGCGCAAGGTGGTCCTCATGTCGTTCGCCATTTCAGCCGCGCTGGGCGGCATCGCCGGCGTGGTGCTCACTCCCATGACCATGATGTCCTTCGACCGCGGTACACCGCTTGCGGTGAAGGGGTTCGCCGCCACGGTGGTGGGAGGGCTGGGCAATCCGGCGGGAACCGTGTTCGCCGGGCTCATGCTCGGTCTCATCGAGTCCTATGTCACGGGGCTGGTGTCGTCCCATTACAAGGATGTCATCGCCCTGATCGTGCTCATCCTCGTTCTGTTCATCAGGCCGAGCGGCCTTTTCTCCAAGGCCGAGGAAGCGAAGCTCAAGAAATTCTGAGCGCCGTGTCAACCTGAACCTGAAACTGTCTTTCTTGGAACGGAACCATTGAAGAAAAGCGACTACATCGGTTTCATCGTGTTCTTTCTGGTCATCGCGCTGCTCCCTGTATGGGTGAACAACAAGTATTTTCTCAGCGTGCTCGTGTTCGCGGGGATCTATGCGATCGTGACGATCGGACTGAGCATGCTCATGGGCTATGCCGGGCAGATATCCCTGGGGCACGCGGGATTCCTTGCGATAGGCGGCTATTCCTCCGCCATACTGACCAAGGCGCATGGCTGGCATCCTCTGGCCGCCATGGGCGCGGGTGTCGTGTTGAGCATTATCGGCGCCCTCATGGTGGGACTGCCATCGCTCAGGCTCAGGGGGCACTATCTGGCGATGGCGACCCTCGGGTTCGGGGAGATCGTCTATGTTTCCGCCACGGCTGCGGTGGATCTCACCGGCGGACCGTCGGGGTTCAGCGGTGTCCCGTATCTGTCCGTCGCCGGATTAACCGTACAGAGCGAACTGGCGAAATATTTCCTCGTCTGGGGTGTGGCCTTCGTCGCGATGGTCGTTTCCACGAACATCATCAATTCCCGCGTGGGGCGCGCGCTCAAGAGCATCCACGGCGACGAGACCGCGGCGAATGCGATGGGTGTCCATGTCTCGTTCTACAAGATCCAGGTGTTCGTCTTCTCCGCCGTGCTCGCATCGGTCGCGGGCAGTCTCTATGTGCATCACATGCGGTTCGTGAGTCCCACCGGGTTCAACCTCAACAAGTCCATCCTTCTCATCATCATGATCATGAGCGGCGGGATGGGCAGCCTGTGGGGCGCGGTGATCGGCGCTGTCATATTCACGCTTCTTCCGCAGTTCCTGGGGGTCTTCGACGAATATGACATTCTCATGTACGGCATCATTCTTTTGGGGATGATGATGTTTCTGCCGAACGGGCTCATCGGCCTGGCCAAACGGATCGTCGGATTCGTGAGATCGAAACTGCGTCCGGCGAAAAGGGAGGGTGCATGAGCCTTCTCGAAATCAGGAACATGTCGCGGCATTTCGGCGGTCTCAAGGCTGTCCAGAACGTTACTGCGGACATCCGCACCGGCGAGATCACCTCGCTTATCGGCCCAAACGGCGCCGGCAAGACCACGGCGTTCAATCTCGTGACCGGCCTCATCCCGGTATCGGCGGGCACGGTCAGCTTCGACGGCGCCGACATCACCAGCCATCCCCCGCACCGTATCGCCCGGCGCGGCATCGCAAGAACGTTCCAGAACATACGCATCTTTCCCAACATGACCGTGCTGGAAAACGTGATGATCGGCCGGCACACGCGCACGAGATCGGGCATTTTCGCCGCCTCCCTGCGTCTTCCCTTCATGCGGGCCGAGGAACGTCGCATCCGCGAAGAGGCCATGAAGCAGCTGGAATTCGCGGAGTTGACAGG
>CAYNWJ010000092.1:0-7293 GCA_964400815.1 uncultured bacterium | reverse complement strand
CTTGCGAACCAGAGCGCCGGAAGCCTCGCCTTCGGCCAGCAGCGGAAGCTCGAGATCGCCCGCGCGCTGGCACTGGAGCCGCAGCTTCTTCTGCTCGACGAGCCCGCCGCCGGCCTCAACTCACAGGAGACCATTCGCCTCGGGGAGCTGATCGGCCGCATCAGGGACATGGGTGTGAGCGTGTTTCTCGTGGAGCATGACATGGAACTGGTCATGAACATTTCCGACATTGTCTATGTGCTCAACAACGGTGTGCTGATCGCGAGCGGCAAACCGGCCGACATACAGTGCAATCCTGAGGTCATCCGCGCCTATCTGGGGGACGAGTGAGATGCTGGTGATCAAGAATCTCGAGGCATATTACGATGGCATCCAGGCGCTCAAGGGCATCTCCCTGCATGTGGCCGAGGGCGAGGTCGTATGCCTCATCGGGGCCAACGGGGCGGGAAAGACAACCACGCTGCACGCCGTTTCAGGACTGATCAAGCATGTGGAGGGGGAGATTCTGCTCAAGGGAAGCCCGATCACCCGCAAGGCTCCTGAACGGATCGTCAGCCTCGGTGTGGCGCACGCTCCGGAAGGTCGGCAGATTTTCGCTCCCCTGAGCGTGCCCGACAACCTGCGGCTCGGCGCCTACACGCGAAAGGACGGTGACGGTGTCGCGCGGGACATGGAATGGATATTCAGCCTGTTTCCCCGGCTTGAGGAGCGCCGGAACCTTCTGGCGGGGGTGCTTTCCGGCGGCGAACAGCAGATGCTCGCATTGGGGCGCGCACTCATGGCGCGGCCGAAGATCCTGCTTCTGGACGAGCCGTCCATGGGCCTCGCACCGCTGATCATAAAGGAGATATACAACGTGATTGCACGCCTCAAGGAAGAAGGGATGACGATCCTCCTGGTGGAGCAGAACGCGAAGGCCGCGCTCAGGGTCTCCGACCGGGGGTATGTCCTGGAAACCGGCAGAATCGTCCTGTCCGGCTCCGCTCTGGAGCTCAGTCAGAGCCAGGACATCCAGCGGGCGTATCTGGGAAGCTCGGTCGACGGCTTTCTGGGAGAGTGCCGGACCTGAGGGGTTTTGGGGCTGGCTCGAGTCAATAAATGAAACTCCGGCAGACTGCTCGTCCCCCATCAAAAGGGGGGGCCGGAAGGCACGTCCGAGGGGGTCTCTTTGCAGAAACCAAGCACTCACCCCCTGTCACTGGCGTGACATCCCCCTCTCTCGCACGCGAAAGAGGGGGAACGTGATTCATGGAACTTGCGGGCGTGCAACTCCACTTCTCTTAAAGACTTAAGAGAAGGGGGAGGGGGATGAGTTCTGAGAAACTGTCATAATTCAGACCCCTCCGGCTTCTTCGAAGCCACCTCCCCTTTCGAGGGGAGGTAGTGAAACTCCCGCAGTCCAATCGTCCCCCGTACGGAACGGGCAAAGGGAGGGCTTTTCTCGTAGTAATTGCTGCGCTGTGTATGAATGGAAAAAATCGGGGTAGTGCCCGTGAGGTTTTTTTTCTTTCGCGGAACGGCGTTGCAGGGTAGATTGAAAGGGCGGTGCGCCGGACGGTTTCGGTCCGGCGGGTCATCGGCGGGATGACTCCCTGATTGCAGACAGTCCCCCGCCACCGGAAAAACGGAGGAATGGATATGGCGTGCTGGAATCCGAAGATGGAGCTCATCCCCCGCGAGGAGCTCGACCAGATCAAGATAGAACGCCTGCAGGCGACTCTGAACCGTGTCATGAACAACGTTCCCTTTTATCATGAGCTGTTTTCGCGAAACAATGTCATCCCTGAAAAGGTCCACGGAGCGGACGACCTCGCCGCCATCCCCTTCACCACCCGCGAACATCTCGTGGACAATCAGCCCTATGGTTTTTTCGCGGTGACCCTCAGGGACATCGCCCGCATTCATTCGTCCTCGGGCACCACGGGACGCCCGGTGGTCGTGGGATACACGAAGAACGACCGCGCGCACTGGGCGGACGTGATGTCACGCATTCTCAGGGCCATCGGCATCGACTCCACCGATATCGTCCAGATATCCTTCGCCTACGGTCTCTTTTCGGGGGGATTCGGTCTCGACATGGGCGCCGAGCACACGGGGGCGACGGTGATTCCCGTATCCGTGGGGGACGTGGAGCAGCAGATCAGGATCATGCAGGATTATCATACCACCTGCCTTTTCTGCACGCCGTCCTATGCCATGCAGATCGCGAACGTGATGAAAAGCAGGGGCATCAGGCCCCAGGAACTGACCCTCAAGCGCGGACTGTTCGGGGCGGAGCCCTGGAGCGAGGACATCCGCCGCCGTATCGAGGCCTCGCTGGGAATCGAGGCGTTCGACATCTACGGCATCAGCGAACTCATGGGGCCGGGTGTCGCCGGCGAATGCGAATGCAAGAACGGCCTTCACATCTGGGAGGACCATTTCTTCCCCGAGATCGTCGATCCGGAAACCGGCGATATTCTCGGGCCGGGAGATGAGGGGGAGCTCGTGGTCACCACGCTCACCCGCGAATCCATGCCGCTGGTCCGCTACCGCACCGGGGACATCACCTCCATCACCTTCGAGCCCTGCGGCTGCGGCAGGAGTCATGCCCGCGTCGCCCGAATCGGCAGCAGGAAGACCGATCTGCTGATCCTGCATGGTGTCAATGTCTATCTCCGCGATGTCGAGGAACTTCTGAACCGGCTCTTCACCATCCCGGTCAGATATCAGCTGGTGGCTTCCAGGGACGATCAGGGGGACACCCTCGAGGTGCTCATCGAGGTTTCCGACACGCTCTTCGCCGACGAGATGCGTAATTTCCGGCACATGGAGGTCATGATCAGGCACGAAATGGCGAAACGGCTGTCATTCGAGCCCACCGTACGCTTCGTGGAGCCGAGCCATTTCCCCGCGCCCGGAGAAAAATACCAGCGCGTGGTCGACAGACGGAACGAATCCGCCTGATGGCGGGCTGAAAGGGGAACGGGCGGAACACGTAAAGCGCGGCGGCATTCGAACAAGCACTGACGACCAGCAGGGGGACAACATGGAACGGGTACTGGCGGTCATTCTGGGGGGCGGACGCGGCACGAGGCTGCAACCGCTGACGAAAATGAGAGCGAAACCCGCCGTACCGATCGCGGGAAAATTCAGGCTTATCGACATCCCCATATCGAACTGCATCAATTCAGGCATCAAGAATATCTACATCCTCACCCAGTTCAATTCCGTCTCCCTGCACCGTCATATTCACAAGACATTCGCCTTCGATTCCTTCACGGCGGGATTCATAGAGGTCCTGGCGGCCCAGCAGACCCTCTCCAGCGAGCAGTGGTATCAGGGTACCGCCGACGCGGTCAGGCGGACGCTGCCGAATCTGCGCGCCCAGGATATGGAGAACATACTGATCCTTGCGGGAGATCACCTCTACCAGATGGCCTATGACGATTTCATAGGGTTTCATCGTCAAAGCGGGGCGGAAGTGAGCGTGGCGGTCAAGCCTGTCAGCGGCGATGAGGCGAGCGCTTTCGGCATCCTCAAGATGGACAAGAACAACCGTATCGTCTCCTTTCACGAGAAACCCGCCCGTGATGAACTCGATGGTCTCGAATCGGATACCTCGGATCCGGACAAGCCCTACATGGCTTCCATGGGAATCTATGTCTTCAATCGGGGGATGCTCGTCCGCCTGCTCACCGGCGAGACCGGGACGGATTTCGGCAATCATATCATTCCCCAGGCCATCCGGGAACTCAGGGTCATGGCCTATGAATTCGACGGCTACTGGGAGGACATCGGGACGATCAAGTCGTTCTTCAAAGCCAACCTGGCCCTGACGGAGAACGTTCCCGCTTTCGATCTCTATCACCGCGAGAAGCCCATTTACACCCGTCCCCGCTATCTTCCCGGCAGCAAGGTTGACGGCTGCACGATAAAAAACTCCATCGTGTGCGAGGGGTCTTTCGTCGAGAACTGCGAGCTGGAACATTCGATCATCGGGATCAGGTCCCGGATAGCCCCTGGCAGCAGTATCAGGAACACCATCATGATGGGAGCGGATAACTATCAGACCCTCGAAGAGATAGCGCTCGACGGTCGTTCCGGCTCACCCTGTGTGGGTCTCGGGGAGAACGTGGTGGTCGAGAACGCCATCATCGACAAGAACGCCCGGATCGGGAACAACGTCCGTCTGGTGAACGAGGAGAACATTCGGGAGGGGGAGTTCGACGGTTTCGAGGTCCATGACGGTATCATCGTCGTCAATAAAAACGCGATCATACTTTCGGGGCGTCGGTTCTGAAAGGGCCCGCCGGGACACAGAAAATGCTTGCGTTCCTTTGAATCCTGTAAGTATACTGTATTGAATTTCTGTAAGTACAAGTATGGAAAGTGTGATATAGACGATTATCATTACATGTTCGCGAATCGATGCGGGAGTGATTATGACAGAAAACCGTAAAATGATGACCGGTGACGAGGCGGTCGCGCGGGGAGCCTGGGAGGCCGGTGTGAAGGTTGCCGCCGCTTATCCGGGGACACCATCCACGGAAATACTTGAAAATGTGGCGCTTTATGATGAAATATACGCCGAGTGGGCGCCCAACGAGAAAGTGGCGCTGGAGGTCGCAGGAAGCGCGGCCATCGCCGGTGTCAGGTCCTTCGCCGCCATGAAGCATGTGGGGCTCAATGTGGCGGCGGACCCCTTCATGACCTTGTCCTATACCGGTGTCGGACGGGGATTGGTCATAGCCTGCGCCGATGATCCCGGCATGCACTCGTCCCAGAACGAACAGGACAATCGGTATTATGCCAGGTTCGCAAAGATCCCCATGTTCGAACCGGTAAACAGCCAGGAGGCGCTGGAGATGACCCGCGAGGCCTTCGAGGTCTCCGAAAAATTCGACACGCCGGTTCTCGTGCTGCTCACCACGCGTGTCTGCCACGGCAAGAGCCCGGTGATCCTGGGCGGCCGGACCGAGGTGGAGACGAAAGAATTCGAGCGCAACACGCGCAAATATGTCATGATTCCCGGCCACGCCCGCATGCGGCATGTTGCGGTCGAAGAGCGGACGCCGAAACTGCTGGAATTTTCCGAAAAGAGCCCGTGGAACCGTGTCATCGAGGGTTCCCCGGACATCGGTGTCATCACATCGGGCGTGGCGTCCCAGTATGTCATGGACGTGCTTCCGGATGCGAGCTTCCTGGTGCTCGGCATGACCTTCCCCCTGCCGGACGATCTGATCAGATCATTCGCAGCGAGCGTCAAAAAGCTCTATGTCGTCGAGGAGCTCGAACCGTATATCGAGGAGCACGTAAAAATGCTCGGCATCGATATCACGGGCAAGGACGTTCTTCCGCGGTGCGGCGAGCTCAATCCCGAAATCATCAGGAAAGGGCTCACCGGCCAGGATCCTCCGCCCACGAAAGTGCCCGATGACCTTCCCATACCCATGCGTCCGCCGGTCCTGTGCGCCGGGTGTCCCCATCGGGGTTTCTTTCACATACTCAGCAAGAACAAACTCTATGTGACCGGGGACATCGGCTGCTACACGCTGAGCGTGCTCCCGCCCCTGACCTCCATGGACACCTGCATCTGCATGGGAGCGTCGATCAGCGGAGCGATCGGCTTCGCGAAGGCGTTCGAGGACCAGCCCGGCAAGAAGGCCGTGGCGGTGCTGGGGGATTCCACGTTCATGCATTCGGGTCTGACGGGACTCATGGACGTCGTGTATAACAAGGCGAACGTCGTCACCTGCGTCCTCGACAACCGTACCACGGCCATGACCGGCCACCAGGAGCATCCCGGGACGGGCTTTACCATCAAGGGGGAGCCCACCCACGCGGTGGACATCGCCGCGGTCGCCCGTGCGCTGGGAGTAGAGCATGTGTACGAGGTGGATCCCTACAACCTCGACGAGACCGACGAGATCGTCAAGACCTGTGTGGAACTCGACGAGCCATCGGTGATCGTGGCGAAACGCGCCTGCGCCCTCAAGGTGAGGAATCCCGGCCACGCGCTTTCGGTCATCAAGCAGGACCTCTGCAAAAAATGCGGCACCTGTCTGAAGGTGGGCTGCCCGGCCATCGTCAAAAAGGGCGACGTCTACATGATCGACCGCGGGATGTGTTACGGCTGCGGGATATGCCGCCAGGTCTGCCCCTTCGACGCCATCGTGGCCATCGAGGAGGAGATGTAGGCCGCGCATGCGGAGGGGCCCGGGATACGATGTCCGGGAGAACGGTGGAACATTCGTCAGGAATTCAAGCGCTTGAACACTTTTTGGAGATAGAGATGGACAAGGATATCATGAACATCATTCTGGTCGGTGTGGGTGGCCAGGGCATCATCCTCGCGTCCGAGGTCCTGTCCGAGGTGGCGCTCGACGCCGGGTATGATGTGCGCAAGAGCGAGGTCCACGGCATGGCGCAGCGCGGAGGAAGCGTGTCGAGCCATGTCCGCATCGGCGCCAAAGTGCAGTCGCCGCTCATCGAACTGGGGAAGGCCGACTACATGCTCGCCTTCGAGAAGGTCGAGGGGCTGCGATCCATCGATTTTGCCGGACCGGACGCCACGATCATAATGAACGAGGCGGAGATCATTCCCCCCACCGTATCGAGCGGCATGGGGACCTATCCCGACAATGTGGACGAGAGTCTCCGGAGCCTGGGAGCGAAGCTCGTGATGGTGGATGCGCTGGAGCTTGCGAAGAAGGCGGGGACCTTCAAGGCGGCGAACGTGGTCCTTCTCGCTTCCCTCGCGTCGTTCATCGATATCGAACGCCCGCTCTGGGAGGATGTGATCCGTCGTCGCGTGCCCAGGAAATTCATCGATGTCAATATGGAGGCGTTCAGGCTCGGATATGAGGCGGCGAACGCCTGATGCGGAAGAACAAACAAGGGGGAAACGCTCTTATGTGGAATGAAAAATACGAGTGCATGTCCATCGATGAACGCCGTGAGCTCCAATTCGAGCGGCTGAAACACATCCTCGGCTATGTCTATGACCGGGTGCCCTATTACAAGCGCACCTTCGACGAGAAGGGCGTGAAGCCCTCCGATTTCACGAAGATCGGGGATATCGCGAAATTCCCGACACTCACAAAGCATGAGCTCCGTGACAACTATCCCTTCGGCCTGTTCGCCCAGCCCATGGAGAACATCGTGCGTCTCCACGCATCTTCCGGAACGACCGGCAAGCCCGTGGTGGCCGGCTATACGGCGAATGACATCGACACCTGGGCGGAGGTGATGGCGCGCACTCTGGGCTGCGGCGACTGCACGAAGAAGGATGTGGTCCAGAACGCCTACGGT
>CAYNWJ010000091.1:0-11835 GCA_964400815.1 uncultured bacterium | reverse complement strand
CTCGGTGTCGCCGGACTCGAGATACCGCTGGGGATCGACCATCTGCTTGATACAGGAGCAGTGGCAGTTCAGGAACACCTTGCCGTTACGCTCGGAAATGGCGTTCGGGCCGGAGTTCAAGTGTGCGCCCAACTCTGCCTCGTCCGGACGCGCCCACCACTCGGTGAGGTCGATGGTGTCGACCAGATAGCCGTCATAGTCGAAGATGTAGAATTCGCCGTCGGGCTCGGTCGAGCTGCGGTAGTTCTGCTCCACGGTGAAGAGATAGGTGCCGTCGGTCTCGACTCCGGGCTCCTCGGAAGGAACGTTGTCGACCTTGACCGCATAGCCGTCTTCGCCGAAATCGGTCTGAAGCTCGGCTTCGCCGCTGGGGACGAATTTCCACTTCTGGACTGCGGAAAGGTTCGCCTCTACGTTATACGATTTCACATACTGCATGGTGAAGTCGTTGGGATCGATCAGGGGATTGCCCGTCCAACTATGCACCCATCCCTCGGCGCGGGTGATGGTGGTGGTTTCCTTCAGCGTGGGATCCAAAGGATCGTTGCCGATGGTCCAGCGCAGGTTTTCCTTGTAGTATATGGGATTGGCCAGCGGAAGACCCTCGGTGTCCACCTCGAGGAAGGACACCCAGCGCATGTTCGCGCCGATCTCTGCGTCGTCGAGCACCAGCTGTTTGGCGCTGAAGTTGTCATATCCCCAGAGATAGTAGGTGTATTCACCGGCAGGCAGGACATTGCCGTCGTTGTCCAGGCCTTCCCAGGTGATGGTCTGGGCGCCGGGCTGGAAGCTCTTCAGCGAACCCGCGTACACGCAGGTGTCGACCTTGTTGACATGATGCCAGCCAAGGTAGCCGTTACGCATGTTCGGGATGTTCTCGGCCTGGTCCCGGGTGTAGACGCAGAAAATCACGCCCGCGGGCTGACCGGATACCGTGACGGGGATTTCGAGCTCGGAACCGTCGAAATCATACTGGATGACCGGATCGGCCGAAATCTTGAGAAGATTGGGCGCGAAATCAGCCGCGAAAGCGGATGACGCCGCAAACACGAGAACAAAAGAAATCAGAAAAAGTCGTTTCATACTCCCCCCCTTAGGGTGTGTCACGTTCAAATAACCAAAACAAAAAAGATCATACATCACTACTGTTCCCGGGGCACCACCTCCTTTCCGAAAGCATGTATTTATGTTTTACAGTATTGCGAACAGGCAAACCACAGAATATCCATAAGCGCATTAATATCATATTCTTGCCTTGTTACCTGTTTGTATTGTAGCATTTGCAATTTCAAATGTCAATACATTTATTTTAACTTTTACTATATGCCTCGACTCTTCTATTGTGGTATTGGGTGCAAACCCCCTCAACCCTCAGAGGTTATCGACTTTATCGATTCATGCCATTGCTTTCAAAATTTCCATGTGTCTTTATTTTATCACTTTTTCTCACTGTGCTTATGTCGTATCATGGTATATACTGAAAAGGAATTTTCTTGTCAACCAGTTGATTCCTTACCGGTTTCAACGCGATATTTTCACAAAGGAGGGCAGAACATGAAGCGTATGGCACTGAAACTGGCTCTTGCGGCCGCCATCATGTGTATGGCCGGATTCGCTCATGCGCAGCCGGTCAAGAAATTCGCCACAAAGGACGGAAAGCGCCCCGATGGTCTTTTCACATCGGGAGTCATGGTGGGCAAGACGCTCTATGTCTCCGGAAAGGGGGACTACAGTCCCGAAAAGGATTTTGCGGGCAAGGTGCGCAACTGTCTCAACGAATGCCGAAAGACCCTGCAGGTCATGGGGCTCGATCTGGAACACGTCGTCAAGGCATACTGCTATCTCGAGGACTGGGAAAACTATCCCGAGTTCAACGAGGTCTACGGCGAATTTTTCCCGAACGACCCACCGGCGCGGACCACGCTGGGCGTACCGCACGTTCCGGGAGACTCACGTCTCGAGATCACGGTTATCGCCTACAGCGACCTCTCGGAGAAGAAACGTATCGGCGATCCTCCTCCGGGATTCCCCTTCAGCCCCGGCATCCTCGCGGGAGAGACCCTCTACATCTCCGGCAAGGGCGACCACCTGCCCGACGGCAAGCACCCGGCGACATTCGAGGAGCAGGTCCGCCAGGCGATGAGGAACGTGGGGACCGTTCTCGAACAGGCCGGTCTCGATTATCGCAACGTGGTCTTCAGCAACGTCTTCATCGACAACTACGACAACCGCGGCATCGTGAACAAGGTCTACAGTGAATTCTTCGAGTACGGGCAGGAGCCGGCCCGGGCGACCGTGTTCACCGACTGGATCCCCGGCGGGTCCCATATCGAGATCACCTGTGTGGCCACGACCGATCTCTCCAGCCGTTCGGTGGTGCGCCCGCAGAGCATGACCTACGGCCCCGACGGGTGCGCGATGACAGCGAGCCCGGCTGTATGGGCGGGAGACACCCTCTACATATCCGGCCTCAACGGGTTCGACCCGGTCTATGGCATCACAACGCCGGACCTGGAGATCCAGACACGCCAGATGGCCCGCAACCACATGGATGTGATCGACGCCGCGGGGCTCGAACCCGAGGACATCGTCTCCGGCTGCGTCTATCTCCGCAACATCAACGACTACCGTCCATTCAACGAGATATACTACGAATATTACTCCAAGGGCCCGGGCGTACGCACCTGCCTGATGCCCAACTGGGGCTACGAGAAGAACGACGTCCGCTGCATGGCTTCGTTCATCGCGGCGCGCACACAGCCCTTCGAATAATTCCGCGCTCCACAAACGATACGAAACGGCCGCCTGTCCGGATGATCGGACACGCGGCCGTTTTCCTTTCGGTACAGAAAGATACGAAGATCAGAAGAACTGCCCGGACTGGTTGACCCAATAGTCGTCGTCCTTCGGGATGTTCTGCCACACGGGATAGCTGAGACCGGTGGGATCGAAGACGATGTCGCCCGAGGCGATGGTCATCACGGGCTCGATCATCTTGTCTCCGGCCATCTTGCCGCCGCTGGTGTCCAGGTAGGTGAACTTGCCCGACCGGACATCGAACACCGCCACATCCGCCACACGGCCCTCACCGAGCGTGCCGAGTTCGGTCCGCCGCATGATGCGCGCCGGTCTGTCCGTCACCCTGCTCACCACATCGGCCAGGGGCACGCCGAGACTGAGAATCTTCGACATGACGAATGCCTGGTTCAATACGGGGCCGTTGACGTTCCCGCGATGCAGGTCGGTCCCCAGGGCGTCGGGCACATACCCCTGCTCGATGGCGGGGACCGCGTTGCGATAGACGAAACTTCCCGCCCCATGGCCCAGGTCGAAGATGAACCCCCGCTCCTTCGCCTTGAAGATGTCGGGGTTGACCTTCCCGTCCTCCCCGATGACCGGGATATGGCGGGCGTAGCAGTGGGTGTGAATGTCTCCCGGCCTGCTCTTCTCGAGAATGAGCTCGCGGTAGGAGCGGGCGGGATAGCCCTCGCTCGCAGGGCGGGGGAACCAGTCGTACATCACCGGCAGGTCCGCCTGCCGCCCGGCCTTCATGACCGCGTCCACGTTGGCCCAGGGGGTGTGGAGATCGTCATAGGGCTGCGTGGTCCAGTAGTGGGCGATCTTGAAGCCGAGGATGTCGTCGGGGAACTCCTTCGCCACACGGACCATCTCGTCTACAAGGTAGGTCCGCGGGTCCTGTTCGCCCCCGCCCATGCCCTCGTTCGAGACGTTGATGAGCGCGAAGATGCGCACCCGTGAAGAATCGATGATCTCCTTCAGCCCCTGGAAATTCGACGCACCCGCGGTGCCCACGTCCAGCACGGTGGTGACCCCGCCGGGGAAGCAGTGGTGGTCCGCCACGACACCGTACCGGGGATAGGTGTGATAGACATGGACATGCAGATCGATGAAGCCCGGCGCCACGCAGAGCCCCGAACAGTCGATGGTTTTTTTGGCGTCAGTCGCTGCTATATCGGGACGTACGGCGCTGATTTTTCCGTCTGTGATGGCGACATCCTGTGTCGCGTCGACATTGTTGGCTGGGTCGATCACACGACCGCCCTTGAGCAGAATGTCATAGCGTCCGTTCTCCCGCAGGGTGACCGTTTCCACCGGCCGTCCGGCCTGCGTGCTCTCCGGTTCCGAAGACGAGCAGGATGCGGACAGGATGCCTCCCGCCGCAAGCGCGCCGCCCTCCAGAAATCGTCTGCGTTTCATGGTGTCTCCTTTGTGTATTACCGGTACTCTTTTCGTGCCGCCTTTCATGCCTCGCGGGATTTACCACATCTGGCGGGGCCACTGCCAGTACCGGGAATCCTTGGGAACGTCTTCCCAGTAGGGCAGGCTGAGGCCATAGGGATCGAATCCCACACGCCCGCCGGCCACGGTCATGATATTGTGGATCATCTTGTCGCCGTAATTCTTCCCTCCGCGGACATCAACGAAGCTGAAATCACCCTTGAGCACCTCGAAGAGCGCGATATCCGCGGGATTTCCCACGGTGAGGGCGCCGAGATCGCTCTGGTTGATGACTTTCGCGGGCCTGATGGTCGAGCGTTCGATGACCTGCTCGAGGGTCAGTCCCATGCAGAGGAATTTCGACATGACGAAGGCCATGTTGATGACGGGGCCGCAGGTGTTGTGCGAGTGCAGGTCGGTGCTGATGGTGTCGGGCAGGTATCCCTGTTCGATGGACGGGACCGCCCACTTCCAGACGAAGCTCCCGGCGCCGTGGCCCACATCGAAGATGAACCCCTTCTCCTGTGCCTTGAAGATGTCGGGGTTGACCTTGCCGTCCTCGCCCAGCACGGGAATATGGGGGGCGAAACAGTGGGTGTGGATGTCACCGGCGCGGGTCTTCTCGAGGATCAGGCCCCGATACGAACGCGCGGGATGACCGTCGCTCGGCGGCCGCGGGGAAAAGTCGAACATGCCCGGAAGGTCCATCGCCCGTCCCGCCTCCATGACAGCATCAACCGCCGCCCAAGGAGTGTGGAGGTCGTCGTAGGGCCGTCCACTCCAGTAATGCGCGGTCTTGAAGCCGACCACCACGTCGGGATGCTCGCGGGCCGTGCGGATCATCTCGTCCACCTTGAAAAGCCGGGGATCCTGCTCGCCCTCGTCCATGCCGGTGTATGAATTGTTGATCAGGGCAAGGGTCCGTGTCTTGGAACGTTCGATGATCTTCAGGAGTTCAGGGAACGTCCCCGCGCCGGAACTTCCGGGATCGACCACCGTGGTCACCCCCGAAGGCCAGCAGATGTCATCCGCGATCACCCAGCGGTAATTCGGGGGATCGTCCGTATAGAAGATGTGGGCATGAATATCGATGAATCCCGGGGTTACATGCAGATCGGACGCGTCGATGACGAGCTTCGCCTGTTCGGAGGGTATGTTTCTGTCCACCGCGGCGATTTTCCCGTCGGCGACCGCGACATCGGTCCTGTCGGCGTTCATTCCATTGGCGGGGTCCATGACATTGCCGCCCTTGAGCAGGAGGTCGTATTTCCCGTTCTCGCGGATTATCGGTTCCGCCCTGCGTTTCGCCATCGCCGAACCGGGGTAAGCGGCCATGGCGCCGCCAAGCGCCAGGGATGTACCCAAAAACGAACGTCGTTTCATGTCTATTCCTCCCTGTGTGTTGGATATCCTGCCGTTGGTTTCTGCGGTAAAGTCCATTCATATGCAATAGCGCTTAAACATTGGATCCCGGTGAAACCGTTTGGAATACCAGTTATTCTACGGTATTATGTTTATATAGTACGATAAGAAATCATGGAACGCATCATTTTTTTTCGAGAGGAAGCCGGACGTATGATACGCAGAGATTTTTTGAGACGATATGGAAGCGGTGCGGCGGCGGTCGCCGGAGCCATGGCGGGCGGCCTGGGATCCCCCGGCGCCCGAGCGGAAGAGGGGCCACTTGACCTCCTCATCAAGGGCGGTCATGTGATCGATCCGGCCAACGGCATCGACGGTGTCATGGACGTGGGCATCCGGGGCGGACGAATCGTCGAAGTCGCGCCGGAGATACCCGAGAACGCGGCTCTCGAAGTGGCCGACGCCGGAAGGTTCCATGTCACGCCGGGGATCGTGGACATCCATGTGCACACCTTCTACACGTTCATCACGCGGACGGTGGAATCGGTCCTGGCGGACCAGACATTCCGGACCGCCGGGACGACGACGGTGGTGGATGCGGGCACCTCGGGCGCCCAGAGCTTTCCGAACTTCAAGAAGATCATCGACAAGTCGCTGGTCCGCATGCTTGCCTACCTCAACATCGCCGCCCCCGGCATGAACGAGGCCGAGCAGGATCCGAACACCTTCGACATCGACATGGCTGTCAGCAGGTTGGCCGAGCATCCCGACATCCTCGTGGGCGTCAAGAGCGCCCACTACTGGGCCGGCAGCCGTGAATACGACTCCCTGCACACGCCGGGGGCCTCGGTGGACGCAACGCTCGAAGCCGCCCGTGAGGCGGGCCTCCACGCCATGTTCGACTTCTATCCCCGCGAGGCGCAGGGAAGCTGGTCCGCGCGTACCTATCGCGATCTCCTCCTCGAAAAGATGCAGCCCACCGACATCCACACCCACTGCTACGCCGCCCACATACCCTGTGTGGACGACAACGGCATTCTGAACGACTATATGCTCGAGGCCCAGGACCAGGGCCGCATCCTGGACCTGGGACATGGCGCGGGGAGCTTCATCTGGGAGCACGCCGTCCCCTCCATCGAGCAGGGATACATCGCCGATTCAATCAGCACCGATCTCCACGGAGCGAACATCAACGGTCCGGTCCATGACATGTCCAATGTCATGTCGAAGTTCCTGGCGATGGGCGTGCCCCTCGAGGATGTGATACGGCGCTCCACGGTCAATCCGGCGCTGGAGATCGCCCGTCCGGACCTCGGGTCCCTCACACCGGGGAATCCCGCCGACATCGCCATGTTCGAGATGCTTACGGGGGATTTCCGCTATGCCGATGTCAGAAAGAATCATATCCGGGGCGACAAGAAGCTCCAGGCTGTCTTCACCCTGTACGGCGGCAGTGTCCTGTTCGACAAATATCAGATCAGACGCGGGCCGGTGCGGGTGGAGAACGGGGTTCCCGAACCGTTCGAGCCCCTCGCGGCCTACCCCAATCCCTTCAACCGGGGCACAACCGTCCGCTACTGGCTCGATGACGAGGGGCCGGTGGAGCTTGCCGTCTACAACGCTCTCGGACAGAAGGTGCGCAGCCTTGTCAGCCGTGTTCTGGAGCCGGGGCACTACACTGCCTTCTGGGACGCCCGCGACGACGACATGAGACCGGTCACATCCGGAGTCTATATCCTGAGCCTCCGCGCGGGAAGGGAGAGAATGACGGAGCGGGTGACGTTGATGAAGTGATGAGTCACGACTCTTACGACGGCGGCGAAAGGTTACCTACGGGCAGTTGCAATGGTACGTACGCGCGCCGCTCGCTCACCATCTCTCCCAATGGATGTTCGACGGGTCCCACTTGTCCTTGGGCTTGTCCTCGCCCGTGGGATAGCCGATGGAAATGATATTGAGGGGTTCGATCTCCTCGGGAAGCTCAAGGATGCGCTTGACATACCGGGTCGGTTCCGGATTGAGCCAGATACCGCACCATACGGCGCCGAGACCGATCGCCTCGGCAGCGAGAAGGATGTTCTCGGACGCCGCCGAGCAATCCTGTATCCAGACCTCGCTCATGGCCTTTCTCATGTCGCCGCACACGATGATGGCGGCCTGCGCCCCGGTGAGCATCTTCGTATAACGCGAAGAGAAGGACAGGGAATCGAGCATGGCCCGTTCGGTGACCACCACGAAGGCCCACGGACGTTTGTCGCCCGCCGTGGGGGACGCCATCCCGGCGCGGAGCAGGGTTTCGAGCTGCGCTTTCGAGACGGGCCTGTCGGTATAGTGCCGCACGCTCTTTCGGCTGTGGATGACGCTCAAGGCGTCGGGAATGTCGCCCGTGTCCTGGGCCGGAGCTGTGACCGGTGTCAGGATTGTCAGGAACAGCGCACACAGCAGGCATTCAGCGATTCTATTGGCTTTCATGGGTGGGGTTCCTTTCACTGTCGTGTCCGTTACATGTAATGAAACTACCTCGATCCGGCGAATGCAGTTTTTTTTGGTCCGGTCCGCGAGAGCCGTTCCATCACCGGGCCGTTGCAGCCTCTTCTGCCGTCATCACGACATCTCCCGCATCACATGCAGATTCTCAGGCGGCGTGTCGGCGGGGATTTCGCAGCCGCCGGAAAAGATGAAGTTCCGTCCCCGCTCGCCTTCGATGAATTCCCGGCACACCGTGCGCAGTTTTTCCGCCGGAAGATTACGGATCACCGACACGGGATCGAGATTGCCGGCCAGGGTGATCCCGGGACCCACGGTCTCGTGGGCCGTCTCCATGTCCACCATCCAGTCGATGTCGATGATGTCCGCGCCGCTCTCAGCGAGATGGGGAAGATGGCCGGTGATGTTCCCGCAGATGTGGAGCTTGACCCGCGCCCCGCGCTCGTGGATGAAATCGAACAGCTCCCGGTGCAGGGGCAGGACCCGCTCGCGATACATGTCCGGTGAAATCTGCGAGCAGATGGCATCCCCCACCCCCATGATGTCGCATCCCGCGTCGATTTGCGCGGCGGCGAAGTCCTTCGCCGTCTCCAGACACCGTCCCATCAGGCGATCAACGAAATCCGGATCCACCATGATCTTCAGGAGGATGTCGTTCACCCCCGCCAGATCGCAGGCTTCCGCAAGGGGGCCCTCGACCCAGCCGATGACGGGCACGGTGTCCCCGATGAGCCGCCGGTAATAGGACACGCCGTCGATACGGTCGCGGGTGCGCACGGAGGAGTATACATCGGGCCGGAGAAGGCGATCGAGATCATCACTCGAGTGGACGATTGGCGCCGTGCAGCGGGGAACGGCGTCCTCGGGAAAGGTCACCTCCGCGCCGAACGCCGCCGTTTCACGGTAGGGGTCGGAAATGACGCTTACGGCATCGTGGCCGAACTCCTCCAGGCAGCGGACATTGGATTCCACCAGCACGCGATGGTCCGATGCGAACCGGGCATAGGTCGTGCCCTGAAAGCGCGCGGCGAAATGCATGAGGATGGGATGGAAGGGAATGGGGTTTCCGGACATGGCATGGTCTCCGGCGTGGGCGTGTTCATTCAAGGAAATGAACACGATTGCAGGCGCCATGTCAAGCGCGGACGGAGAAAAATGTCACCACGACCGTGTTTCCATCACACACAATGCGGCGGTCTATTTGCAGGAAAAGACCCCCCTCGGACGTTCCGTCCGGTTCACCGGTGCAGATGATAGGATATTTTCGCCAGGAGCTGACGGTCGGTCGTGCGGAAGTCGTCCAGGCTGTCGTCGCGGGTCTCCTTGTAGGAGAGATAGAAGACGCTGCCGGGCCGGAATTCCCACCGGAGCAGGGAGTTCACCAGCGCCAGCTCGTCCTGTGAATCGCTCTGCAGGAACACCCGCAGGTAGAGATCGGGGGTGAAGAGATAGTTGAAACCGACCCGGCCGATGTTGTTCGTGGTGGTCTCCATGAGAGACTCGAATGGGTCGCGTTCCAGGTGGGAGTAGTTCATGGTGACCCGCATGCGGCCGGAGGGCTTGACGATGACCTCGGAATCGAGATACCTTATCTCGCTCCCGAAATTGTCTCCCGTGCGCCAGGACACATCGCCGCGGAACCGCGGATAGGGCCCGATATTGAGGGAGAAGGTGCGCTGGGTGTTGTCGTAGCTGCCGGTGGGCAGGAGGTAGTAGCTCTTCTCCACCAGGACTCCCGGCCTGATGAGGCTGGTGGACTCGATCGAGAACTGGGCCGAAAGACCGTCCTGCACCCGCCTGTCGCCGTGATAGTCCTGGAAATACCACGCGCGCTGATTGAACTGGACGCGGTTGATGCCCTTCTGTTTGATCCAGAAGGAATAGCCGAGGCTGTTGTTGATCCCCCGGCGGTCCAGGCTGGTGCGGCCGAAATAGCCGATGTCACCCAGGTCGAAATCGTCGCTGGCCGCCTGGAGGGAGGTGCTCCAGCTGAAGGTGTCGCGCTGGTCGAAGAGGGGATAGCTGTAGTTGAAGGACAGTTCCCCGGCGTGACCGCTGGTGTCGTCCTCCGGGCGGGCGCTCATGGCGAACATGCCCATGATACGGGCGGCGCTGCTCAACTGGAGGTTCAGGTCCACTCCCGCCGCCTGGTTCACTCCCTGGAAGCCCGATTCCGCCTCGTTCTTACCCACCGCCAGGAAGCCCAGGGTGGATGAGTTCAGGATGTCCCGCTTGACACGGAGGGCGGAGAAATTTCCGGCGGGATCGAGACCGTCGCCGGTCAGCACGTCCATGAAGCCGAAGTCGTAGGCCCCCACCCTGCCGTGCATCTTGCCGCCGGCGATGACCTCGTTCTCCCCCAGGCCGATGCGCCGGGTGTAGAGAAGCTGGATGGGCGTCTCGAACCGCGCCTGCCCCTCGGTGAAGAAGGGGCGCTTCTCGGGATACTGGAGCTCGTCAACGGTGAGATTGAAGAGGAACTGGTCGGCCTCCACGGTGGCGAAATCGGGATTGAGGGCGATGTTGGCTTCGAGCGAGGGGGTGGGACGGTAACGGATGTCCAATCCGGCGTCACCCTCCCATTCGTCATCCACATCACGCCATACGCCGGTATCGCCGGGGTCCTTCTCCGAGCGGCCGAACTGCGCACCGCCCAGCGCATAGGGGATGAAGACGAAGGGGCGGTCGCTCTCCAGCCCCCGCAGACCGGTGATGTGCCCGAAGAGCGAGGGCTTGCGGGTCTGACGCTCCATGTCGGGCCAGGAGATGTTCTCCTGGGTGGCGGAGACATAAACGAGACAGCCGAAGCCCCAGGTCTGCTCCTCGAGGTCGTTGAAGCGGAAGTTGTAGACCGGCAGGGCGATCTCCCCCATCCAGCCGTCCTCCATCAGGGTGGTCTTCACCTCCCAGATGCCGTCCCAGTTGTTGTCGCTCACCGTGCCCTCACCCGTGGCGTGCCCGTCGAGCCGCGTGCCCTTCGGGTTGATGTAGAAATAATACAGGTCGCGGTGATCGTGGAAGGTGTCGAACCGGAAGCCGAAATGATCGTCATAGGCGTTCAGGGCGCCGTCGCGCTGAAGCACCGTGGACACGAGGCCGTCGGGATCGCCCGAGTGGATCTCGAAGCCGATGTAGACGGTCTCGGGCGTGTAGGCGATGCGCACGCTGACCGGGAAGGTGGCCGGCGCGCCCATGTCGGGATTACGCTGAAAGAACTCCGTGGCGGCGTCGGCCTCACGCCAGAAAGGCTCGTCCAGCCTGCCGTCCATCTCAGGCGGCTCGTCGATCCTCAGAGCCCGTATACGGGGACGCGATGACATGTCCTCGTGGGCGGCCGCGGGCCGGGGAAGCAAGAGAAGCGTTGTCAGAAGAAGTGCAGCAGAAAGAAGAAAAGCAGAACATGCGCCCAAGCGTCGTCTTCGGTTCATCGTCCGCCCTGTTGGTGTCATGTGAGAGGGTAAGGGGTCGTGGCATATTTGTATTTGTACGCCCGGAAGGCATGTTCGGTTCCGGGAAAAAGTGCTCTGCGGACGGTTCTGGAGGAGAAAAAGCACGGCAGGCGGTCACCCTACCTCATCAGCACCATCTTCCCGCTTTTCGCATATCCACCCGCCTCGACACGGTACAGGTACACGCCCGAGGCCATACCCGCGCCGTCGAACACCACGCTGTGACGCCCGGCGTCGAGATGACCGTCCAGCAGTTCGGCGACCCGGCGGCCGGTGATGTCGTAGACGGTCACCCGCG
>CAYNWJ010000090.1:0-11863 GCA_964400815.1 uncultured bacterium | reverse complement strand
GATATCACCGCGAGACCTGGGGAGAGGATTTCCGGTATGACGATTTCTTTCCCCTGTTCAGGCCGGAGCGATACGATCCGGCGGCATGGGCGTCCTTCTCGAAATCCTCCGGCGCGCGCTATCTCTTCGTCAACGCCAAGCACCATGACGGCTACTGTCTCTGGCCCACGAAATACACCGACCGCAACGCACGCATGACAGGTCCCGGCCGCGATCTTCTCGGCCCGCTGGCCGCCGCAGCCCGTGCAGAGGGGCTCAAGGTCGGCTTCTATTATTCCTTTTATGAATGGTATAATCCACAGTATACTAATAATCCCTTCGATTATACCGGTCTGATCGATGTGGCCGGCGATTATGTGGACGATTTCATGCTGCCGCAGATCAGGGAGCTCATCGAGCGGTACGACCCCGATTTCATGTATTTCGACGGTGAATGGGACCATCCGCCGGAATTCTGGAAAAGCCGTGAGCTGGTGGCGTGGTACTACAACCGCGCCGCAGATCGTGGCGGGGAGGTCCTCGTGAACGACCGGTACGGCAAGGGGCACAGGGGCGTTCACGGCGATGTGTATAACGTGGAATACCACTACGGCGAGGAGTCGACGGGTCTGCTCGACCATCCATGGTCCTATTGGCGGGGCATCGCGAAGACATTCGGCTACAACCGGGACACCCGTCCCGCGGACTGCCTGACACCACGCGAACTCATTCACATGTTCGTGGACGGTGTGGCGCGGAACGGCAATTTCGACATCAATGTGGGACCGGCGCCCGACGGCACGATCACCGATGTGGAGCGCTATCCGCTGCTCGAGCTCGGGAAATGGCTCGAGGTCAACGGGGAGGCCATCTATGGATCGCGGGTCTGGAGAATGACCGGCGAGGGCGATATCCGTTTCACATCGAACGGCGGCTCTGTCTATGCGATATTCCTCACATGGCAGGGTGAGACATTCAGGGTTCCGGGTGTGGTCCCGGCCGCGGGTTCGAAGGTGCGGCTCCTGGGTGTGGAGTGCGATCTTGCGTGGAAGAGGTCGGGCAACGGGGTGGACATCGAGTTTCCCTCGCACCTCTCGCTTCCCACCCGCTGCGCACATGCGTGGACCTTCAGGATACAACCGGCCGAGAGCTGATAATACACGCTAGCATATAATGTGCGGTCGAGTGTGCAGCCATTCAAACACAATTTACGCATCTTCGCGCCTGAACGAAGGTCTTGACAGGTGTCGGCGACGAATGTAGATTTCACCACAATGAACCGATTGAAACTGAGATTATATGATAGAAACGAACGACATGTGTGTTCATAACATTCATCAAAGGAGCGGCCTCATGAAACGTTTCATCTGCGCGCTGGTTCTTCTCTCGTTTGCCTGCATAACGCTGCCGGCCTTGGCGCAGCCGCCCGATTACGGGCAGCTCGATCCATATCCGTACGATCCGGAGACCGAGCCCGATCCCGACATGTTCATGTCGAGCTGGAAGGAGGGGATGCCGAAACACACCCATGGCTCCCTGATCGAACGCGATATTTTTCATCGGAATGACGGCGACCCCCTGTTCCCGAAAAAGCGCGGTTATATCCTGACGAATCTCAAACGCCTGTCCCATGGCATGCTTCATCCGGGAGCATCGACGGAGCCGGCCACGCTCGAAGACGAGCAGATCATCTTCTATGTCTATTCCGGCACGGGTGTGATCGAGTCCGGCGGGACGACCGCAGACCTGTATGACGGGATCGCGGTGCTCATGCCTCCGGGGGTCGAATATGCGATCACCAGCGGCGATGACGAGCCGCTGCTCATGTATCTCATCACGGAGAACATCCCCGATGGTTTCACCCCGAAGCGCCGCATGGTGGTGAAGGACGAGAACGTCATTCCCTTTTCCAGCAGCAATGTCCACTGGAGCCATTGTTACAAGGGCATCATGAACAAGGACGACGGTCTCGCCACGCTCCGCGGTCTGGGGCCCGTGTGGTTCAATCCCATGACCATGGGCCAGCCGCACAGCCATCCCGACGGCGTGGAGGAGATCTGGTTCTCGCTCAAGGGGGACATCACCATCCTCCTCGGCAAACAGATCAGGAAGTTCCCCGCCGGGACCGCCTACAAGATCCCGCCCAACGGCAAGACGCCGCATTCGACCATCAATGTGACGGACGAGGTCGTCAAGGTCTTCTGGATGATGAACTAGCCAAGGGGGGGGTCATGCCGATGCCGTCGAAACGCGCGATCGTTCTTTTTTCCCTCCTCCTGCTCACGGCGGCGGTCTCCGCATGGGCCCTCACCCCCGGGCAGGAGAGCAGGCTCGAGACCAGGCCGCTCGATCCCGCGGTCGATCCGGAAATCGATTTCTTCTTCTCCCACTGGAAGGAGTCCATGCCGCGGAGCCTTCACGGCTCACTCGTCGTGCGTGACATCTTCACCCCCTGCACGGGCGATGTGATGAAGCCCGTACGCCGCGGCGCGGTTCTCACCGCTCTCGACACGTTCGCCCACGCGGTGCTAGCTCCCGGCGCATCGACGATCCCCGCAACCCTCGAGGGTCGTCAGGAGATATATTATGTCGAGTCAGGGACGGGCATGATCGAATCATCCGGTACGCGTGCGGTCCTGAAGACCGGCACCGGCGTTCTGATCCCCGCCGGGGTTGAATTCACCATGACCGCCGGGACGGAGGAACCTCTCGCCATTTATCTGATGGGCGAGCCGGCGCCCGACGGTTTCACACCGCGCGATGACATACTCGTCCGGGACGAGAATGTGATTCCCATCCGCACCAGCAGCGTGCACTGGACCCACATCAGCAAGCGTCTGTTCAGCGCCGGGGACGGTCTCGCCGCGCTCACCGGCATGGGGCCCGTGTGGTTCGATTCCATGACCATGGGCCAGCCGCACAGCCACAGCGAAGGCGTGGAGGAGATCTGGTTTTCGCTCGAGGGGGACACCCGCATCCATCTCGGCAAGGAAATGCGCGATTTCACGCCGGGAACCGCCTACAAGATCCCGCCCAACAGCGCCACACCCCACTCCACCATCAATGTCACGGACGGCGCGGTCAAGACCTTCTGGATGATGCGTAACACCGGCCACACCCCGGAGCCCTACAGCCAGCTCGACATCAATCCGTTCGATCCGGAGAAGGAACCGGACATCGACATGTTCATCGGCGACTACCGTAACCACATGCCCCGTCATGTCCGCGGAAGCCTGATCGAGCGTGACGTGCTCACCAAAACCACCGGCGCCTCGCCCGCTCCCCATCGCACGGGCGCCGTTCTCACCCGCTTCAACCGTTTCGTCCACGCCATGCTTCCCGCCGGTGCGAAAACCGAACCATACGCTTCCGGCGGCGAACAGGAACTGTACTACATCCTGTCGGGGACGGGCGCTCTCGCGGGTGGAGGGGAGACCTTCGATCTGTATCCCGGCATCACCTTCCTCGTTCCGGAGGGGCTGGAGTGCGTGCTTGCGTCGGACGGTGAGGAGCCGCTCACCATGTATATCGTGGCGGAACGGGTGCATGACGGCTTCACGCCCCGCCGGAACATCGTGCTCCACGACGAGAACGCCATTCCGTTTCACACCAGTTCGGCGCACTGGGCATACAGCAACAAACACCTGATCGAGGCGAAGGAAGGTCTCGCAGACACCCAGCTCTTTCTGACCGTGTATGTCTCCCCCGGGACATTCGGGCACCCCCACAGCCACGGCGAGCCGGTGGAGGAGGTCTGGTGCCCGATTGACGGCGATGTGCACATCCTCCTCGGAAAGAAGGTGCGGAAGCTCTCGCCCGGCATGGCGTACCGCATTCCCACCGACGGCCGCACGCCCCACAGCAACTTCAACATCGGTGACACCCCGGTGCGGATGTTCTATTTCGCACGGTTCTCGAATCCGGAGGACAGGTAATGAGCTTACCTGTGACGCGCCGGGAGGGAAGAAAACGGGATGCCCCGCCGCACATGACGAAAACGGGCTGTTCGCTTGGCTGGTTTCTTCTCACCCTGCTTGCCGTTTTCGCGGCCGTTGGCCGTGCCGATTCAGAACCCGCCTTCGCGCCGGAGGAGCCTGTGTTCTTCTCCTATGCATGGCCCATCGGACCGGACAAACCGCGTGATTTCACGGACATCGACATCGGGCCTGACAGCCTGAGCTATCCGCCGTCCATACGCAAGCACTATCCTCCCGAGGTGTTCGACCGCCGGCACGCCCGCGGGAAGCTTCTTGTCCGGCGGTGCTATGACCGTCCATTCGGTCCCGACGGGAGGAAAATCCCTCTCGACCGGGTGACCGTGGACGATCTGGTTCTGCGATGGACAACGGCCCTCGACGAGCCGGGGGTGGACGGCATCGCAATCGACGAGTTCATCAAGAAGGACCCCGGCATCGTCGCCGTCTGGATCGAGGCCCTGCGCACCGTGCGGGAACGGCGTCCCGACGCCCTCATGTTCTGCTGGATCGCCGGGAAGGGGCTTCAGGTTCCCGAACTCCACCGCGCCATTCGCGACCATGCCGACTACTGCATGGTCGAGATATACTACCGGGAAAGCGCCGCGCCGGGATTTCCTGATTTCGAATTCACCCGCTTCGACGATGCGCTTGCCGTGCTCGAACGGAACGCTCCGGGCATCGCCGCCATGACCATGATGGGCATGGGCGTGCACGAAAAGCTCTTCAACGACCGGGGGGATATCGACTATACCGGATTCATCGAGGCCCAGGTCCGGTATCTCACCACCACGCCGGGGCTCAAGGACCTGCCCGGTCTCGCCTTCTATGCGCCCCTGGCCCTGACACAGGAACGGATCGGTGTTCTCGACGGTCTCATCAGGCGATACTACGGTATGGAATGAGGCTGGCGTGCACTGGGACCGCCTGCCGTTCATGAAAGACGGCGGCGCATGACGGACCGAGAATGGAAAGGTGATGCTGAATGATGACATCGGGATGTGGAAGAGCCGGGATTCGGGCGGCTGTCTTCCGATATATTCCGGCTTTCGTGCTGACAGTGGTATCCGCCTCGGGCTGCGGAGGAGGCGGCCCGTCACCGGACAGGCCCGCCATCGCCGTCATCCCCATGGGCACCACGCATGAATACTGGAAGGCCATTCACGCCGGCGCGGTCGGGGCCGCCGGTGAGTTTGGCGTTGATATCATCTGGAAAGGTCCGCTCAAGGAGGACGATCTCGACGAGCAGATACAGATCGTGGAGACATTCATCTCCCGTGGTGTGGACGCCATCGTGCTCGCTCCCCTGGACAGCCGGGCCCTCGTCCGCCCGGTCATGGAGGCGAAAAGCAAGGGCATTCCCACGGTGATCGTGGATTCCGCTCTTGAAGGCGACAGCCATGTCGCTTTCGTATCCACCGACAATTATCGCGGCGGTGTGATCGGCGCGGAGCATCTCGGCGGTCTCATGCAGGGGACGGGGAAGCTCACCCTCGTCCGGGTCAACGAGGCCTCGGCGTCCTCCACCAACCGTGAGGAAGGATTCCTCGCCGCCATCCGCGGGCGTTTTCCCGGGATCGAGATCCTCTCGGACAACCAGTATGCCGGTATCACCACCGAAACCGCCTACCGTACCTGCGAAAATCTTCTCAACCGCTTCCCCGATGTGGAGGCGATCTTCACGCCCAACGAGTCCACCACGTTCGGCTGTCTGCGCGCCCTCCAGGACAGGGGGCTCGCCGGAAAGGTGCTTTTCACCGGATTCGATTCGTCCGAAAAGCTCATCGAGGCTTTGGAACGGCGGGAACTGCACGGTCTCGTCGTACAGAATCCCCTGCGCATGGGCGGGGAGAGCGTGCGGATCGCCGCCGCCTGCATAGCGGGACAGCCTTTCGAGAAGCGTATCGACACAGGGGCGGTGGTGGCGACACCCGACAACATGAACGAGCCTGAGATCAACGCGCTGTTGCGGCCTGATCTGTCGCAATGGATTGAATAACCAACTGCGTTCCAGAGTTATGAAGGCGCCGGTTGTCGTTTTCGATATAGACCTTTCAACCTTCCGTGGTTCATCCGTTTCACCTGAGCCGGCGCTCCCGTTTCCAGCCCTTCCGCATGCATCGATCGTCATTTCCATTGTCTCGCGGCCCGATCCGTTATATGTTTAAATATATGAGGACGTGGATACTGTCACTTTTCCAGAAAGGATCCTGCGCCGTGAGAACCTGCAACGTCGAAAAGAACACATCCCGCTGTAATTGCAGTTACGAACCCTGCTCCCGCAAAGGCGTATGCTGCGAATGCCTCCAGTATCACCGCCGCAGCGGCCAGCTTCCCGCATGCCTGTTCCCGGACGATGTGGAGCGGACCTACGACCGTTCCATCGAACGCTTCATCCAGGTCTACCAGGAACGCGGACGCTGGTGGTGAGCCGCCAGGCTCCGGATGGCAGTCATGCGCCGGCCGCATTCCGAACGTGAAGGACGATATCCGATGCCGAAACTCGAATCGATGCGCGATGAGCTGACCCGCTTTTTCCGGCGGGTGGACAGGAGGCGTCTGTATATCCAGACCCACGACATCCCCGACCCGGATGCGCTGGCGTCCGCGGAGGCGATGCGTTTCATCGCCCGTCATTTCGGTGTGTCCTCACAGATCATTGTCAACGGTTTCCCGCACCGCCGGGAAAACAACGCCCTCATCAAGGAATGCAAGATCCATCCCAGGTCCCTCGATTCGCTCTCCATAAAACGCCCGGAGCGGTATGCCTGGGTCTATGTCGACTGCCTGCCCGGCAGCGGGAATGTCACGCTGTACCGGGATGCGCCAGGCGATCTCTTCCTCGCCATCGATCACCACGGAAAACCGAAGGAGCGCCTGCGTGACAATCCCGGCGCCTTTTTCCTCCACGACAAGCATATCGGCGCCACCGCCACGCTTCTGGGAAAGCTGCTGCTCGATCTCGACGTGGACTTTCCCCCGCGTCTGGCCTCGGCCATCACCTATGCCATCATCACAGACACCCAGGATTTCAGCAGAGGCGCCACCGACGAGGACCTGGAGATATATTCCGCCCTGTTCCACCGCACCAACCAGAAGATCATCTCCCGTCTTCGCAATGTCACCAAGCCCCGCGACTATTTCAGGATCGTTCATTCGGCGCTCGAGGGGGCGTATTATTACCGCAACATCGCATGGGCGTTCATCGGCGAGGTTTCCGGTGGGGAATCGGTCGCGGAAATGGCGGATTTCATCCTTTCCTGCGAGCGCATCACCTGGACGCTCTGTCTGGGCCACACGAAGGAGAAGCTCTTTCTCTCGGTCCGTTCATCCCAGCCTCATGCCCGCTGCGGCCGCGTCATCAAGAAGGCGGTAAAGGGTTTCAGGGGGGCCGCCGGCGGACATGACGAGTTCGCGGGCGGATTTGTTTGTCTCGACGGTGATGAGAGTCCCGAATCCATCGCCGACTGCATCATCGACGGGTTCACCAGACAGGTGCTGCGCCTTCCGAAATCGGCCGAACCGCCGGAGGGCACCCACCTCGTGTCCGAGTGAGCCCGGGAGGCGGCCCGTCATGCCGGATATCATCCATGTGGACATGGACTGCTTCTTCGCCGCCGTGGAGATCAAGGACAATCCGGATCTGGCGGGGAAACCCGTGATCGTGGGCGCCCTTCCCGGAACCCGCGGCGTGGTTGCCGCCTGTTCCTACGAGGCGCGGGAATATGGCATCCATTCGGCCATGCCGGTCAGCCGGGCCTTTCGGAAGTGTCCCCACGGCGTCTATCTCCGTCCCCACGGCGCACGGTACCGCGAGGAGTCCGAAAGGATATTCGCTATCTTCCGGCGCTTCACCCCCCTTGTCGAGCCCATCAGCCTGGACGAGGCCTTTCTCGATGTGGCCGGATCGCACCGCATGTTCGGATCGAGCGTGGAGATCGGACGGGAGATCAAGCGCCTCATCCGCGTCGAGACGGGTCTCGTGGCCTCGGTGGGTGTCGCCCCCACAAAGTTCGTCGCCAAGATCGCCTCGGACCTTGAAAAGCCGGACGGCTTCGTGGTGGTGGGCGACGGCGAGGCCCCGGGTTTCCTCGCGCCGCTGGATGTGCGGAAAATGTGGGGCGTGGGAGGGTCCACCTGGAAACGCCTGGAAAAGCTCAGGATCAGGACCGTCGGCGACCTGGCCGCCTTTCCCGTGGAGGAACTCGAGCGTATTTTCGGCAGGCACGGCCGTCATCTGCACGATCTTTCGCGGGGTGTCGATCCCCGCGCGGTCAGTCCCGGCTCCGAGCGTAAACAGGTGGGCGCGGAACACACCTTCGACGAGGATGTCGCGGACAGGAAGGAAGTGGAGCGGACCCTCCTGGCCCTCTCCGACAAGGTCTGCTCGCGGCTCCTGAAAAAAGAGGTGAAGGGCCGCAAGGTCACTCTTAAGCTGCGCGACGAGACCTTCAGGACCATCACCCGCTCACGGACCCTCGACACGGGCGTGTCCTGCACCGAGGACCTGTACCGCGAGGCGGTGGACCTGTTCCGGCGCGAGGACCTGGGCGGGAGGAAGGTGCGGCTTGTGGGCGTGTCGGTGTCCGCCTTCGAGGACGGCGAACAGGTGTCCCTGTTCGAAAGCGACAGGACACGCAAAAACGCCATCGACAAGACCGTGGCCGACATCCGCGACCGGTTCGGTAAAAGCGCCATCACTCGGGCATCTCTGATCGACAAAAGGAAAAGGAACGGTGGTGCATGATGCTGTCATCTCGTGACGCGTTATTCCGCCCGCCGCAGGCATACATCCGCACCGCGTCCGTTACGGGTGAAATCTCCCATGAACATTCTCCTTGTCAATCCCTGGATCACCGATTTCGCCGCATTCGATTTCTGGAATCGTCCCCTCGGGCTTTTGTGGGCGGGATCGTTCCTCCAGGCGCGCGGGCACCGGGTATCGCTGGTGGACTGTCTCGACCGTTTCGCCGGTGGAGAGGGTGGTGCGGACGGGGGGTCGCGGGGGAATTACGGGCAAGGAAGCTTTCGCCGCGAGATCATCGGCAAACCATCATGCCTGGGGCACGTTCCGCGCAATTTCAACCGGTACGGCCTCACGGTCGGACGGTTTCGAGACCTCGTCCTCGAACAGCCCCGTCCCGATGCGGTCCTCGTCACCTGCACCATGACATACTGGTATCACGGGGCCTTCGAGGCGATTCGCCGGCTGCATGAACTCTTCCCCGGCGCGCCCGTCGTTCTCGGCGGCATATACGCCACCCTGTGCACGGATCACGCCCGCGAACACAGCGGCGCAGACGTGGTCACCACCGCCTCGTCACCTTCCGGCATCGTCAGCACGGTCGAGGCGGCGGCGGGACGGTCAAGCGGGAAAGAAATGGCGTCGGACGATTTTCCGCGATGGCCCGAACCCCTGTGGGATCTCTATGAATATCTTCCGACAGCTGTCGTCATGACCTCGCGCGGCTGTCCCATGCGCTGCACCGTATGCGCGTCGCGGCTTCTTTTCGACGGCTTCGAGCGCCGTGATCCCCTCGAGGCAGCGCGCTCAATCGCCGCCCTCTCTGACAGGGGCGTCCGGGACTGCGCCTTCTCTGACGACGCCCTGCTGATCGACGCGGACCGGTTCGCCATTCCCCTCTTCCATGAGCTCGCGCGCCTCGGTCCGCCCCTCAGGCTCCATTCGCCCAACGGCCTCCATGTCCGTCAGATAACACCGCAAACAGCCGGTCTCATGAAGCGGGCGGGCATGGCGACCGTGCGCCTCAGTCTCGAAACGGCATCGGACGAGCGCGCCGCCGATTTCTCCGGCAAGGTGTCCCGCGACGATTTCCGGAGGGCCGTCCGGGCGCTGTTCGGGGCGGGATACACGGCCGGTGATCTCGGCGCCTATGTGCTGGCGGGCCTTCCGGGACAGACCATCGGCGAGGTCCGCGAAACCATCGCCTTCGTCCATTCATGCGGCGTGCAGGCGAAACCGGCCCTGTTCAGCCCCGTGCCCGGAACCGTCGAGTTCGACCGCGCGGTCGAGGCGGGCATGGTGGAACGCGGCGGCGACCCCGTGCTCCACAACAACACCCTCCGCGCGGTGGACTGGTTCGAGGACGGCGAAGCGGGATACCGGCGCTTCAGACGGGAGGTTACGGAGGGGAATGAGCGTGTCACGATGAATTGTGCGGACTGATTGAACAAAGGAAATGAAACGAGTGTCACGAATGCCCCTCATTTTTCAATAGCCTTCCCCACCTCCCCGCCCTATTTTACACCCCGATACCCAACCGATGCCACCCCGACCCCGGAAACGTCCATGACCACATTCCCCGGCAAACGCAAACTCTCACGCATGTCCATCGCCGAAATCAGGGCGTTCGCGGACGGGTGCGGGGACGATCTCGACGGCGATTTCATCGGGCTTCTCTCCGGGGACGTCCGCACGGGTGTCCGGGCGCTCGCGCGCACACTAGAGAACCGCATGCACAGGCGCGCCGAAGCCCGTAAACGCATGGAAACGCTCCGCGCCCTCGAGGATTCCCTCCGCGGACGGGGGAAAAAGCTCATCTGCGGCGTGGACGAGGCCGGACGCGGGCCGCTCGCGGGGCCGGTTGTCGCGGCTGCGGTGGTCCTCCCGGAGGACTGGGAGCTGCCGGGGCTGGACGACTCGAAGAAGCTCTCCGCGGTAAAGCGGGAGGAACTGTACGACCTCATCCGCGAAACCGCCCTCGCATGGGGTGTGGGCATGATCGACAACGAGGAGATCGACGCCACGAACATCCTCTCCGCCGCCATGAAAGCCATGCGCGCCGCCGTGGCTAACACGGGCATGAACGCGGATGTGGCGCTGGTGGACGGCAACAGTTCCCCGGGGCTGTCCTGCGACGAGCGCCTGGTGATAGACGGGGACGCACGGTGCGCCTCCATCGCTGCCGCTTCCGTCATGGCGAAGGTGACCCGCGACCGGCTCATGCGCGAAATGGACGCCGTCTATCCGGGGTATGGTTTCTCCGGGCACAAGGGGTACGGCTGCCGGTCCCACATCAGGGCCATCGGCGACACGGGCCCCTGCGACCTGCACCGGCTCACCTTCCGCATCGTCACCACCGCCTCGCCCGGGGGCGCGGTCGTCCGCATCCTTGAAAAACGCCTGCGGCGGGCCGCCGGGACCGATGATCTGGAATCGGCCGCCTCCTGTGTTTCACGCATGAAGGAACTGCTTTCGCGGCGGGACATCGAGTTCCTGCGGGATGTGTACCGTGAAATCCGCGGCTGAACGGTTTTCTCACGTGACTTGTCAGCGGAAATTCTCCAGATTGTCGGGAGTGGAACGGAGCTTTCATGGCGGAACACCACGACACCGGTTTCGAGGGCGAAGAACTGGCTGGCCGGTATCTTCTCGAAAAGGGATACGCCATCCTCGACCGCAACTACCGCGCCAGGCCCTATGAGCTTGACATCATCGCCCGGACCGGCGACACCGTCGTCTTCTGCGAGGTCAAGACGGCGCGGACGGGGCGCTTCGGCCATCCGAGCGGCTGGGTGACGAAGCGCAAGATCAGGCACATTTCGCGGGCGGCCCTGGATTACATTACGGCGAAGGGGCTCCGGGATGTTCAGTTCCGGTTCGATGTCATCGCCCTGGACACCACCGGCGGGGACATCCGCATCACCCACATAGAGAACGCTTTCTCCGCGCCCGAGGGACTGTCATGAACGACAGGCGGCAGATATTCGGCTGGGCCATGTACGACTGGGCCAACTCGGCATATATCACCACGGTCACTGTGGCGGTGCTTCCCATACTCTTCGCCGATGTCATCGTGGGGGGTGACGGCTTCAGGATCGCCGGAGTCTCCATCAGCGCCACGACACTCTGGGCCTGGATGATCGGGTTTTCCGCCTTCGTGATCTTT
>CAYNWJ010000089.1:1745-11872 GCA_964400815.1 uncultured bacterium | reverse complement strand
ATACCACGGCGGCGATCAGCACAGCACCCATAATCGCTCGCGACAGTTTTTTCATCGTGTCATTCCCCTTCCGTCCACTCGTTCTTCACGGCCTCCCGGCAGGTGATGCAGGAAACGGCCATGGAATTGCTCTCTATGACAGTCGAGACATTTTTTCGGGGTGTCGAGGCGCAGGTTCGCCCGGTGCGCCACGATCATCTTTATGGAGGCGCCGCGGGGGACCGGTTCGCTGTGGCAGCGCTCGCAGGCGGAATCGCGGATTTTCGCCCGCGCCGTTTCCCGCAGCTCCATCCATTCCATCTCTCCGGGGTCCGATTCGCCGAACAGATGGACCCAGATGTCCTTGCTTCCGTCGCGGGCTTTCGTCCAGAGCATGGGGACGAGCCCGGGTGGTATGTGGCAGTCCCCGCATTCCGCAACCACCCCCCGGTCGTTTTTCACATGCGCCGAATGCAGCCACCCATGGATCCCCACGACCTCCATCTCGTGGCAGATCATGCAGAATTCCGAGCCGGAAGTGGCGTGAATGGCGAATGACGATCCCCAGATGCCCAGCGCCGCCGCGAAAGCACCGGCACAAACGAGCGCGAGCGCCTGCCTGTCTAGGTTGAAACGCATGGCGCCCCCCTGTCGTGTCAGTTCATTCTGAAGGCATCGATTGTTGTCGCGCCCAGATGCCTGTCGAGAAGCACCGTCAAATCAGTCTTGAGGCCGAGAAGAATGCATTCGCCCGCCCTGCATATGGGTGTCCCGAGCAGGCATCCCGGCGTCACCAGCGGACCGTCCACCGCCTCGATGACATCCAGCAGGGAAATATCTCCCGGCTCGCGCTTGAAACAGTATCCCCCGCGTGCGCCGCGCAATGACTCGACGAATCCCACACGGGCCAGGATCTGCATGACCTTTGCCAGGTGGGACTCGGAGACATGCAGCGCCTCGGCGATCGTCGCGGCGGTGACCGGCGATCCACTGTTCCTGTTCGCCGACATGTAGCCGAGGGCGTGGATGGCGATGTTCACTTTTTCCGAAACATGGAACATGACGTGAATCCCCGTTTGTATTCGGAATTAAGAGTCCTTATTCCTATTTAATCCCGCGCAGCTTCTCGGTCAAGGAAAATCTCCGTTTTTCATGTCGTACTTTTCCGTTGCGCGGTGATTCCACGGCCCTATATTTTTACTGGTATGGATCTGGAGAGAGTGAACCATCCCGGCAGTAACGCCGCTCACCGATGAGTTCTGAGAAATTCTGAAAAGGCAGACCCCTCCGGCCTCTGTGTAATGACACACCGGCAGTTCGGGTGTCCCCCCTCGGAGCGGGGGACCGGACGGAACGTCCGAGGGGGGTCTTTTCGCAGGGAGGCTGTCAAAAAAGCGGCACTCACCTCCGGCCTCATTTAATGCATGAACCTGGAGAGATCATGGGACCATCCATCGAACAACGCCTGACACGCAGGAGGTTTCTTTCCACGGCCGGCGCCGTTCCCCTCGCCGCAGCGGGATGCGCCCGTTCATCTCCACAGCCGCCCGACACCGTCTGGCACAACGGCAATATCGCGACACTCGACCCCCGATCATCCCGTGTCGATGCGATTGCGGTCAGGAACGGACGTATATTCGCCACGGGAACGGACGGCGACATGCTGGCGCTCTCCGGCCCGGGGACCGTGAAGCGCGATCTCGACGGCGCAACCGTCGTCCCCGGCCTCATCGAGGGGCACGCTCATCCCGAACGCGCATCCCTGAGCGAACGCGGCCGTCCCCTGCCCAATCCGCGCACGGTGTCCGCCTGCCTGGACTGGATAGCTTCCGAGGCGGATCGCCTTCCCGCGGGGACATGGATCATCCACCCCAAGCTCTTCCCCACGCGCCTCAGGGACCTGCGCCCGCCATCGCTCGCGGAACTCGATTCGACAGCTCCCGCACACCCAATCTTCCTCAATGCCGCCTATGGAGGGTCCATCAACACCGCGGCCATGCGCGCGAGCGGCATCGACATCGATAGCGCCGATCATCCGGGGCTCCTCAGGGACCCCGCGACCGGACGGCTTAATGGCAGGCTGATCAACACGGCGTTCGGGCTTCTGAAGCTGCCGAGGGGGGAGGATGTCTCCGACGAGGAACAGGCACGTGCGCTGACGGCGCTGTTCAGGCGCTACAACAGCGTGGGATTCACCGGCGTGGTCTCAGGCGGGATGGCGCCTGCGGGGATCGCTCTGTACAGGACCATGCGCGATGACGGCCGGCTCACCGTCAGGGTGGCGGCGAACATCTATGTCCGTTTCCCCTTCATCGGCCGCGGCCCCGGCGAGATCGCCGAAGAACTCTCGGCGTATGGCATGAAGACGGGCGATGGTGACGAGTGGGTGCGCGTGGCCGCCCTCAAGACCACAATGGACGGCGGCATCCTCACCGGCACGGCCTGTCTGCGGGAACCCTGGGGCGACCGCGCGGCGGAGGTGTTCGGCATCGAGGAACCGGGCTACCGGGGAGGTGTCCGCATGACCGCCGATGATTTCGCGTCCCTGGCCGGCGCAGGCGCCGACGCCGGATGGAAGATGACCGCCCACTGCACCGGCGGCGGAGGCGTGGACCTCATGCTCGACGCCTATGACACGGTCGGCCGCACCCGTGATATCGGTGCGACCCGCAGCTCCATCATCCACGCCAATTTCTTCACACAGGACGCCGCCCGGCGCGCCGCCGGTCTCGGGGTGATCGCGGACATGCAGCCCGCCTGGCTCTTCAAGGACGGCGACATGATCCTGGACGTGCTCGGCCCGCGGTGGGCGCGGACCTTCCATCCCTACAGGACCCTCATCGACGCCGGTGTGATCGTCAACGCCGGCAGCGACCACATGGTCATTCTCGACGATGTCGAGTCCATCAATCCCTATAACCCCTGGCTCGCCATGGCCGCCATGGTCACGCGGCGGACGGAGCGCGGGACGATTGTCTTCCCCGAAGAGGCGGTGACACGCGGGGAGGCGCTCCGGTGCTATACGGCGAACAATGCATTCGCCACCTTCGAGGAGGACATCAAGGGCTCGCTCGAACCGGGCAAACTGGCCGACTTCGTGGTGCTCGACCGGGACTTCTTCACCTGCCCGGCGGAGGAAATCGGGCACGTGCGCCCGGTCATGACCGTTGTCGGGGGAGAGGTGGTGTATGAGGGCTGAAATGGTACAGGCCCCGCAGCAGTAATAACCGCAGGGCCTGTAAACGGTATTCACACCCGGAGGGTCGGGCTCATTTCCTCCGCATGATGAAAAAGACGTTGCCGTACCATTCCGCATACCGCCGCCGGGTCTCGATCTCGTCACGCAGCATGGAGATCATGCCGGTCCAGCCGGGATCACCGGCGTGCCGGTCCCCGATCTCATCGAGCCGGTGTTCCAGAGGCTCGTAGTAGGGAACCGTCCAGGCGTCATCCGGCAGGGCGAAATATTCGAGAATGTCGAATCCCCGGCGTTCGATGGCTGAGCAATTGCCGGCGAGGTCGCCCATGGCGGGATATTCGAGAGTGAAGAATTCGCGGCACGCCACGGGCGGATGGGGCCGAAGCCAGCAAAGCTCGGACGCCGCCAGCACACCGCCGGGCCTGAGCTTTTCGCGGTACAGGGCGACACCTTCGAGAAAGCCCATGACAAAGAACGATCCCTCGGCCCATACCAGATCGAAAGACCCGTCCCCGAAATCGGGGGCGTGCATGTCTCCCATTACGGTTTCAATTTTCTCGGAAACACCGGCGTCCCCGGCGCGGCGCCGTAACTCATCGAGGTAGGGCCGGTGGTTGTCCAGCGCGGTGATCGTTCCATTGACCCGGTGCGCGAGACGTATGGTCTGCGCCCCGTTGCCGCACCCGACATCGAGAATATCGAGAGTCGAGACGCGGGGACCGCCGCCATTCCGTGACAGGGCCGCAAGCGCGGCATCCAGCGCCCGGTCCGTCGAGACATCGTCTCCCGGACCCAGGCGGGGCATGGCGGGATCGAAGATTTCGTGAATGTACTGCATGATGGTATCGTGATCCATTGTCAGAATCTCCAAACTGAACTGTGTCAATGCATGACGGAGCGCGCGTCCGGTCATATTCGGACGCATGCCATCGGCCGTTACATGCAACAAGGCTTGTTTTCGGAGGAGGTTCAGAAGGCGCACACAGCCACGGCGCACGGACAGGGCGGGCTCCATGCGCTCGATGCTTCAGTGCCGGTGTGCGGCTTCTTTACTGGACAATGGTCGTTTTCATAAGCCGTGAATGTACGATATTCCGTCCGGCTTGTCAAGGATTTCGAAAAAACTGGCAATCCCCCCTTTTTCGGCACAAACATATATTTCGAGGCTTTTTTTGTTTCTGAACCGGGATTTTGGGGATTACGGGATGAACCACGATTACAATCCTGTCAATCCTTGAATCCCATTAATCATGGTTCAAGCGGCGTACGGTCAATCATCATTCTTCCCTCGTCGCCAGCATCGGTTACATGCGGTTTTATCAATTGTTCAAAGAATCTTTTTTATTTGTATGTTGGATGTAATATTATACTTTATAATAGCTTATGTGTATTATACGATGGATTTTCGGGGGATTGCCAGTTTCGAAAAAAGGAAACCCTGAAGAAGCAGATGTGAACGCTCACCCTTACAGGGGATGAGTTTTGAGAAAATCTGAAAGCACCACCCACACCCTGCACTCTTGCCCCGGCCGGCCCGGAACGCTATCTTTGGAGGCAGACGAGAACCCGACATACCGGAGCGCCGCGACCATGCACATCACCGCCATCACGATAGACCCCGCATCCTTTCCCGTGCAGGACCGTTATCCGTTCAATCTTCCGGTGATCGCCCGGACCGGACGGCTGGAGCTCACCGCCCCCGTAACCTTCTTCGCCGGGGAGAACGGCTCCGGCAAATCCACCCTCCTCGAGGCGGCGGCCCGCCGGGCGGGCATCCACATCTGGGGTGAGATCGACCGGCGCCGCGTGGACAGGAACCCTTACGAGAAACAGCTTCACCGGGCCGTCAAAGTCGAATGGTCCGACGGTCCCGTGCCGGGATCGTTCTTCGCATCCCAGACATTCAGGAACTATGCGCGGCTGGTCGACGAGTGGGCCTCGGCCGACCCGGAGCTGCTCTCGTATTACGGTGGATCGTCACTGGTGAGCCGGTCCCACGGGCAGTCGCTCATGGCCTATTTCAGGAACCGGTACCGTATCAGGGGGGTGTATTTCCTCGACGAGCCGGAGACGGCGCTCTCGCCCCGGAGCCAGCTGGAACTTCTGGACATTCTCGACGAAACCGGCCGTGCGGGACACGCCCAGTTCGTCATCGCCACCCACTCACCCATCCTGCTGTCATGTCCGGGCGCCTCGATCTTCAGCTTCGACACTGTCCCCGTCACGGAGACGACCTGCGAGGAGACGGACCAGTACCGGGTGTACCGGGATTTTTTCGCTGCGCGCGCCGGCGGCGAATGAGACATCTCAACGTTCGTGTCCCGTGATGCGCGGAATCCATTTCGGCGTCCGTTTGCGATAGTCCTCGTATTCCCCGCCGAAATGCCCGAGCATGAGCCGCTCCTCATAGCCGGCGATGTAGTCGTAGAAGACCGCCGTCACCACGAGCACCACGGCGGCAGCCCCCGAAGGCAGGACGATGAGCAGGCCGAGATAGAAGAGGATGACCGAGAGGTACAGGGGATGGCGGACCCGGGAGAAGGGTCCCGTGTCGATGATGATCTTTCGGGGCCTGACAGGGCCGAAGACCTCGTCATGGCTCCGCTTTGCCAGAACGATGGAAACGGCCACCACCGTCCCCCCCGCGACCAGCCGCGCATACAGGGGCAACCATTCCGGCGTGAATCTCGTCACTCCCAGAAAAAAGCCGTCAAGCGCCCACACGGCGATGAAAAGAATGAACAGCACAAGCTGCGCCATATCGCCCAGGTGGTGTTCTCCCAGGACATCCGGACGGTCGTTGTGATTGTACCGCCCGTTTTCGTTGTTCTGCCCGCCGTCTTTGGTCATCGCCTGAAGAACCTCCCGATCTCCTCCGCGAATGTCCGGGCGCTGATGGGCTTGACGAAATAGCCCGCGCATCCCGCTTCCTCCACCTTCTCGCGGTCGCCCTTCATGGCGTGGGAGGTGACCGCCACGACGGGGATGTGCGCGGTGAGGGCGTCCGCCTTGAGAGTGCGCGTCGCCTCGAGGCCGTCCATGCCCGGAAGCTGCACATCCATGAGGACCAGGTCGGGCGTTTCCGTGCGCACAAGATTGAGGGCCGTCTCGGCGTCCCGGGCCGTGATGACCTCGTGGCCCGCCACGGCGAGGATATCGGTGATGAGCTCCAGATTGAGGTCATTGTCCTCGACGACGAGCACGCGTTTCGGGGTCATGCTCCCTCCGGGTTCAGGGCGAGGAAGGTGTCCGCAATCTCCGGGTCATACCACCCCTTCTCGGTTTCCTCACGAATTATGGCGACAGTCTTGTCGTGATCGAAGGCTTCCTTGTACGGCCGTTCCGTCCTGAGCGCGTCATACACATCCACGACAGTCAGGATGCGGGCGGTTAATGGTATGTCCTTCCCCTTGAGACCGTCGGGATACCCGCTGCCGTCGAAACGCTCGTGGTGGTGGCGGATCACGGGGAGCACGGGCTTGAGGGACCTGAGGGGCTTGCAGATGTTGTAGCCGATGAGCGGGTGCTGACGGATCACGTCGAATTCCTCGTCGGTGAGACGGCCCTTCTTGAGCAGGATGGCGTCGGGAATACCGATCTTTCCAACATCGTGTAGCACGCCGCCGAGCCGGAGCGCCCTGATATCCTCGTGGGGCAGGCCGAGTTCCCTGCCGAGCATGGTCGAATAGTCGGAAAGCCGTTCGCAGTGGTCCTCGGTGTACGAGTCCTTTGCCTCGACACTCAGGGCCAGGGAGGTGATGACCGCCTCCGCCCGCTCGAGTTCGTCGGTGTAGTATTTCATGCGAAGGAGCGATTTGACACGCGCCCTGAGGACCTGCTTGTCATAGGGCTTTGTGAGAAAATCGTCCACACCCGCGTCGATGCCCCTGATCCGGTCCTCCCTGTCGGACAGGGCGGTCACCATCACGATGGGGATGAACATGGTCGTTTCGTCACTCTTGAGCCGCTCGCACACCTCGAATCCGTCCATGCCCGGCATCATGACATCCAGGAGAATGAGGTCGGGGTCCTCGGAGCGCACCTTGTCCAGCGCCGTTTTCCCGTCATAGGCGGGTATGATGTCGTGACCCGACGCGACAAGGTCGGCCTCGAGCAGCTCCACGTTCTGTGGTTTGTCATCCACCACGAGGATACGTCCCGTCACGGTGTCGTCTTTATTCTTCATCGTCTCCTCCACGTTCGCTGTCATTCTGTTGGTTTGTGTCGTCAGGATCGCTGCAGTCGAGGGGCATCACCACATGGAAGGTGGTCCCCGTCCCGGTCTCGCTTTCGAACCAGATGACCCCTCCCTGCATTTCCACCAGGTTCTTCGTGAGCGCCATCCCCAGCCCCGTTCCCTCCTGGTCGCGGGCATAGGAACTGTCGATCTGGTGGAACTTCCCCCAGACCAGGTCGTGACGGTCGGGCGGTATGCCGATGCCGGTATCGGATATGGTGATGATGACATGGTCCGTGTCCGGATCGAGCCCGCCTGTCTCGGGATAATCACCGATATCGTCCAGGGGCCGGGCCTCGAGGGTGACCCGTCCTCCCTCCGGCGTGAACTTGGCCGCATTGGAGAGGATGTTGTAGAGAATCTGCTTGAACCGGGTCTCGTCGGCGCACATGGTCGAAAGCCCGGCATCCACGGTAAACGCGTGTTCGAGGTTCTTCTTCTTGGCATAGCCGATGAACAGGGACTCGGCCACATCCACAGCCCCGGCGATGGAGAATGTTTCGGGCTGCAAATCGAGGACGCCCGCCTCCACCTTCGAGAGGTCGAGAATGCTGTTTATCAGGGAGAGCAGGTGTTTCCCGCTGGAAAGGATGTTCGTCACATAACGCTTCTGTTTGTCATTCAGCGTCCCGAACGTCTCCTCGTCGAGAAGCTCGGAAAAGCCGATGATGGCGTTCATGGGCGTGCGCAGCTCATGGGACATGTTCGCCAGAAATTCACTCTTGGCCTGGTTCGCCTTTTCCACCTCGGCGGCATAGGCGAGGATCTGACGCTCCCATTCCTTTCTTTCCAGTTCCGAGGACAGGATACGGCGCAGGATACCCATCACCTCCAGGTCCTGCCCTGAGAATGCGTTCGCCTCGCGGCTGAACAGGCAGAGCACGCCGAATTGCTCGCCGTTGACCACGATTCGGGCGTACATGTTCGTCATGTACCGGACGGTTTCGCCGTCCGCGAGGGGCAGGCCGTCCCGTTCGGGCGATATGTCGGTGATCTCGATGTTCGCCTCGCCGTTTTTCGGGACGAGTTCGACCAGGCGGTGATAGAAGTCGTGGTCGGTCACCCTGCTCCTGTCGGGCCCGGCGGCCGCAAGGATGTCGCAGGAACCGTCCCGGTGTGCGCCGAGCACCGCGATATGGGCCCCCAGAAGATCGCTGGCCTTGCCGGTGAGGGAAGCGAACATCTTCGAGGGTTCCTCGAAGCTGGCCAGCGACAGATCGCTGAGCTCGGTGAGCCGGCGGTTGCGCACTTCGAGCTGCCTGTTGGCGGAACCGAGTTCGGCCGTGCGCTGTTCCACCAGCGACTCCAGGTTCTTCCTGTGGGTTTCCAGTTCCGAAAGGTAGTCACGGAGGCGGGCGGTCATGAAGTTGAATGACGACGCCAGTTCCCCGATCTCGTCGCGGGCAGAGGTCTCGAAACGCACATCGAAATCCCCCGCCGCCACTTGTGAACTCATGTCGGCCAGGCGGGTTATGGGCCGTGCGATGCCACGGGACAGCACGATGCTCAGAAGCGAAACCACGATGAGGGCGCCGATGCCCACCCAGATGGGAGCGACCTGGAGCCTGTTGTAGAATGCGAGCTCGCGGCGGACGGAGCGGCAGATCATATAGCGAGCATTGTCGGCGGGAAGGTCGTGGAAGACACAACGCAGCCGCTCCCTTCCGAGGGGTATGTCGAAGCTTTCACCGCTCGCGAAGGATGAAGGTCCGCCGCGATCTTCGAGGAACGCGAGAAGATTGTCCACCCCGGCCCCGTCAAGCGATGTGGCGACGGGGCTCGCGTCCAGGAAGAATGTTATGTCGGTGCCCGTGAAGCGCTTCATGGCGGAGGAGAACCCGTCGTCGATCCCGAAGCCCATTCTCAGGGAGCCGGCGAATATCTGTCCCGCCGCGATCAGGGGAACCGACACCGCCATGTAGATGTCGCCGTTGCCCGTCACCAGGCCGGTGCCGGTCATTCCGAGTGTCGTCCGGACGAACAGGCTGTCGGAAGCGACACTGTCTCCCCACGACTCAGGATCGTGTGCCCGCGCCAGCACGACACCGTCGGCACCGATGATGGTGAACAACTCGCTGCCCACCTGGTCGCGGAAAACCTGGGCGATGTCGAGCACGGTGCGATGGTCCCCGGTGCTGACAGCGGCCACGAGGCGGGGAGCGCGGGAGAGCACACGGCCGTGGGCGGTGAGCACCTCAGCGCGGTTGTCGAGCTGGCCGCGCAGAAGCACCTCGGCTTCGTTGAACCGGGAGCGGAAAATGGCGGTTATGTTCTTCCTGACCATGATCGATGTGAATACGATCTGAAATCCACTGAGCAGGAGGATGAGGCCGATGAAATAGGCGGCGATTTTATAGCTCAGACGCTTCACTTCGCGTTTCCCGCCTCGTTGGAGGGTGGTGATGGAGTGGACGGTTATCCGGTGGAGCGGGTTCAGAATGTGTGGTCGAGCGTGACCCCGCCACCCTCCGTGAGGCTGACCCGCCCGATGGCGGCCTCACCTCCGGGAATCCACGCGAAGACGTCGTATTCTCCGGGCGGCGCATCGATCCGGTACGCGCCGTTTTCATCCGCGACAGCGAAATAGGGCGTGTCGACAACGACGATATAGGCATGCATGTTCTCGTGGATTTCGCAGAACACCTCGACGACCCCTTCCCTGTCGAAGGTGACGTCTTTCGACTCACCCTGCTCATACCGCCCGAGATCGAA
>CAYNWJ010000089.1:0-1735 GCA_964400815.1 uncultured bacterium | reverse complement strand
AACGCTTGGCCCGTGAATATGAAAAGACGTTGTGGTAGAGCGGATCGAGATTCGGAAAACCCACGGTGGTCCCCGTCTGCACGGCGAGGACGCCCGGCACGAACATCTTGTTGACCTGGTTGATCACCGGCTTTTCGCCGGGCTCGACGAAGGGGGGCTCAACGTCCACGGGTTCCGCCCAGACGACGATGTTGGTGTGCGGAGCTTCCTGCTCCGATACGGGGACCGGCGTCTTCGTTTTCAGTTTCGGTTCGAAAACACCGCGGGAATAGGCTCTGGAAGAGGTCGGGGAATCCTCTGCGCGCGGGGCGCTGATCGTTCCCTCGATGACCGCCGCCTTCGCTGCAGGAGAAAGCAGGACGATCACTGCAAGGGCCGCTACCGCTGTTCCGATCGAGCGCGACGGCCTACAGCTTGAAAACGCTCTTGACGCACAGAAGGTCCACATCGTCATTGTCCTCGATTCTATTGTGCTGCCACACGAGCTTGACAAGCGCGTTCCGCCTGATGAAATACCCCAGGCCGCCTTCCAGCCGCGTGATGTTGTAGTCCCAGGTGAACGATTCTCCCGCTGAATCGGTGAAACTGTCGAACAGCATCTGGTCGAGCCGCGCCGCGGCATAGAACCCGGGCAGAAGCACCTGTTTCGCTTCCAGATACCACGACGTGCACCCCGGATCGTCTCCCAGGTTCGGATTTTCCCATACATTCCTGACCGCCTCGGCGAAGAATGACGTGTGGGCGAAGGCATAGGCGACATCGACGCCCGCCACCTTCTGGCGCACGCTTTCGAGATCGGTCGCGCTGGGCAGTCCCTCCGCCCCCTTGGAAAGATAGCTGCCATACGCACCCGACACCCCCAGGCGGAGCCCCGGTCCCGGCCGCCAGCCGAAACGTCCCACAACCTGGGCTGCGTCATTGGTATAGGCGCCCGGATTGGACATCGTTTCCTTCGTCACGGCAAGGGAATACTCGAACGACGAGAAAAAGCCGAAGGCCTCGATCCCCCAGGGCCAGCAGGCGTCATAGGCCACGGTCAGCAGTCCCTCGTCATCGTCACGCCAGTTTTTGAGTTCGTCGGTGTCGAGGGCGAGACGGTTCGATCTGAGGGATGTGATATAGTGCTGGAACAGGGGAATACCCACCAGGGGATTGCGGTCCTCATAGGTCCGCGGCGCCCAGCTGCCGAAAGGGAGGGGTATCAGTCCGAATTTGAGATTGGCGAGATCCTCTTCGGTCAGCTTCATCACGGCATAGGCGCCGTTCACGCGGGGCTTCGTCTTCATGCCGTTCGGCGGTGCGCCGGCATCCCAGAGAAACTCGAGGAAAACCCCGATGTCCTCGTCCACCCACGATTCCATGAAGAGTGATATTCTGAGGGGATTGAAGGGGTCGTCCCCGCGGTGCATGGTGTTGATCTCCGACTCCCTGTCCATGCCTGTATAGCCGAGACTCGTTATGGCGGAGATGTCGATCTGGGACGATGCTTCGCCCGCGGGAAAGGAGAGGAGAAGCGTTGCGAACAAGATGAATATGGCACGTTTCATCGGCGTTTCTCCAACTGGCGTCAGGAGGGAAGATGCTATTTTTCAATGCGTTTGGAATATGGTATTCAGTATACGCAGATAGTGTGAAAAAGTCAAACAGTAATAGCGTTGAGGCAATTCCCCATGTTCCGGCAAACTTATCGATTTCGGTGGCTTTCAATTGCTGAAACGGGATTTTCAGGATTACG
>CAYNWJ010000088.1:0-11981 GCA_964400815.1 uncultured bacterium | reverse complement strand
GAGTGAATCGCAAGATGGATCGAATGTCACGGGATCGACATGGGAATAGTACCCGCCCCGTTTTTTGTCCAGGAAATACTTGTCGAACAGATTGAGCGTCAAATGAATATCGTCCAGAATCGTGGAATCGCCGGTGATCCGGTAGGTCTGGGTCGGGCCGGCGAGCGCATAAATCTGTTCATACGCGGGGATGGCGTCGAAATCGTCCCCGAATTCGGAAGCGTATATTTTTTTTATCTTGTCGCCGGCGATATCGATCGCGTGATACCAGAACACGACGCCTTCATGGGGATCGTAATTCCGAAGGTGCTTATGGAGATAGGCCGTCCCTTTTTCCGCCGCCTCGAGATAGCGTTCTTCACCTGTCATCATGTAAGCGGATGCGAAGCCGAACACCAGCCGCGATATGGTATCCGTCTCCTGGCGGATATTTCCCTCCTGCCCGCCTTCCAGCGTGAGCGAGGTGCGGTATTTTTTGAAATCGATCGGGCCATCGCCAAACTGTGCTTTCAAATAGAAATCAGCGAGGCTTTTAACCTGTTTGATCCACCAGTCCTGGCTTTCAAAACGGAACGCTTTATTGTCGCGTCCCAGAAAAACGATGTGTTTCGCCTCGAATTTCAGATCGTCTTCCTCAGGAAAGAAAATACCGTACGCATAGAGAAAACGCCCCTCTTCAAGCATATTTTTCAGTTGAGCGGTGGCATCGATAAACGCCTCGCCGAGATTGCGCACCATTTCGGCGAATGTTGTCGCGGTCAGTTTTACCTGGTATTCGCGTTCGTCCGATGTTACAAGAACAAATGTTTCGCTGTCCCAGTCGAGACTTTTCACATAGCCGGCAATCAGATCGGAAAAGGTAAACTGCGATTTCTTTTTATCCATTTTGCTCATCCCCCTATTTTGAAATGAGTATTACAGTGCTGTACGATTTAACTTCATACTTCGATTCTTCGTATAAGGCTTCTTTCCCTTTCGTGAGAATGTCGTCCGGGGAGATCAAGGATGTATCGGCAAATCGATACCACGAGCGACTGCCTGCGATTTCGGGAACCTCGAATATCAGATCATTCATGTCCATATTGAGCATGACATGGATATCCGGTTCATTTTTTTTGAACGAACCCATGGTGAATGCAAGCGCTTTTGCCATGGGGTCATGCCAGCCGGGATGGTGCAGCGCACATCCATGCCATTCAATATCGGCAAATCCCCTTTCATTGGTCTCACCGGTATAGAACGCATCGCGCATCAGGAATGAACAACGTTTGCGCAAGGCGATCATCTGCTTGAAATAATTGAAGATATCTTTGTTTTTATTCACGAGTGTCCAGTCGAACCAGCTGATATCGTTGTCCTGGCAGTACGCATTGTTATTGCCGTTCTGCGTTCTTCCAACCTCATCGCCCATCAGCAGCATCGGTACACCCTGCGAGAGAAAAAGAATCGATGCAAAATTCTTGATCTGTTTTTTCCTGAAAAACATGATTTCAGCATCGTCGGTCCGGCCTTCGACGCCGCAATTCCAACTGAGGTTGTCATCGATGCCGTCACGGCTGCCTTCACCGTTGGCTTCGTTGTGTTTTTCGTTGTAGCTGACCAGGTCGTTCAAGGTAAATCCGTCATGACAGGCAACGAAATTAATACTGTTTATCGGACGGTGACGGGAGTGCTGGTAGATGTCGGCGCTTCCCGAGATCCTTGTTGCGACATCGCCGACGATTCCCGGATCGCCCTTGACAAAGCGCCGTATGGTGTCGCGATATTTCCCGTTCCACTCCGCCCAGCGGAACCCGGGGAATCCACCGATCTGATACAGACCGGCAGCGTCCCAGGCCTCTGCAATAAGTTTGGAGTCGGCGAATATATCTTCGAGTTCGATATTCCAGATAACAGGAGGATATTCCATGGGGCCGCCGTCCATCCCTCTGGTCAGAATCGATCCCTCATCGAAACGGAAACCATCGACATGCATCTCGTCGGCCCAGAATTTCAGCGAATCGACTATCATCTTTTCCACAATGGGATGATTACAGTTCACCGTGTTTCCACAGCCGGTATAGTCCATGTAATATTGTTTATTATCGGGAACGAGCTGATAATACACGCTGTTGTCAAATCCTTTGAAACTCATCATGGGACCGAGATGATTGCCTTCGTTCGTGTGGTTATAAACAACATCGAGGATAACCTCTATTCCGGCCTTGTGAAGCGCCTTGACCATGTCCCGGAACTCGTCGAGATGTCTGCCCTCATCGGGATTGACACAGTAATCGTCTTCAGGGGCGAAAAACCCGACCGTGCTGTATCCCCAGTAATTTTTCAGCTCTGTGCCGTCATCGAGTACTCTGAGAATCTCAGAACGGTCGAATTCGAACACGGGCAACAGTTCCACGGCGGTTACCCCGAGCTCCTTGAGATAAGGTATTTTCTCAATCACGCCCGCAAATGTTCCGGGATGTTCGACACCTGACGATCCCGACTGCGTGAATCCCCTGACATGCATCTCGTAGATGATGCTTTCCTTCATTGGACGGGTGGGCTGTTTATCACCGTTCCAGTCGTAGGAAGCTGTATCGATGACCACGCTGCGCAAGGATGTCGTCAGATTATCGACATCTCCGCAGGCATCCCCGCGCACCCAGAGATTATCGGTGTTACCGTGTGCATACGGATCGACCAGCACTTTGTTTCTGTTGAAACGGTTGCCGGTTGTAACATCCCGGGGACCATCGACCCTGTAGGCATAATGCACGCCGGGTTTGATTCCCCGGACATAGATATGCCAGAAATAGAAGGTGCGATGTTTGACCGGATCGAGCGCAATCTCCTTGAACGGCTTCTTGTCGTCGGGGCCGTTAAAAAGCAGCAGTTCCACCGAGTCGGCGTTCTCCGAGAATACGGAAAAATTGACACCGTATTCGTCCGGCGTTGCACCCAAAGGATGAGGAGAGCCATTTTCTATTTTACATCTTCGGGCATTTCCCATTATTCCCCCTCTTGATTGACTGCGTCTTTCCTTTTATGCAGTTGAAATGATGAAAAGATTATATTTACAGAAATGTCTCATTCGCAGCCAATAATTCAATTGTCCGGGATTATCATAGACGGGTATCCGGTTAATTAAGCATGCCAATGTGCGTCATGATAATCCCCGCCGGACTTCGTCCCCGTCCCCCTCAAAGGGGGACCCAGGTACCGCCGACGCTTGCCGTACCTGCCTCCCCTGTCAGGGGAGGTGTCACGTCAGTGACGGAGGGGTTATATAATCGATGGCCGGCTCTGATCAAGTTCTCGTCTCATACCATATATTTACAGTGCTTAACGAGCTGGATAACCGGTTTATCATATATGACAAATGAAACCTGCGACTCAGTATGTGTATGTGCAATATCAGCATTGATCCGGCAGTTGCGGGTTTCGCATGTTTTACCGGCGTGTTACCCGAAGCACCTCTTCCGATGTTCATGCGCGTGTGCATGACATGTCCGCTCAAAACACGGGAGGCCGCTTTGACAGCATGAATAGTGAAACGTTACCAGTTAAATGCCGGAGGATTCTCCTGATCGACATAGCCCTGGCTCAATTCGAGTATTCTTCCGTCCGGATCGGATATCCACACCACGCGCCATCCCGGTATGACATCGTCAAAATCATCGGGGCCCTCAGTTATGTGCGCTTCTGTCCCCATCTCCCCGAGTTTTGCATCGACATCATCCACCGCAAACGCCAAATGTCGGAAACCGGGCTTGGAAGGGCCGACACCGGTCGCGGGCATAACGACTTGAGACACTGCATCAGCTTGAAACAATTCGAGATATGCATCGCCGCTTTCCGTCTTCAGAAAAATTATCTGATCAGCACCTTCCCCGAGGACCCTGGCGCGCTGAAAGCCGAAATGTTTGGAATAGAATTCTTCCGTAACGCTCATATTCATGCAGGAAATTCCCACATGAGAAAATGCAAGAGAGGACATTATTCCCCCTGTAAAAAAAGCTTCTCCGTAAATAACCAGGACTGAAGTCGGTTGTTATCCTGACATTTCACTCAAAGCTACGTTTCAATCCCCTCCGGAAAGCAGTTCGATAATCTGACGGGCAAACAGATGGCAGTGCCCCCCCGTGCGGGCCGTCACGAGATCGCCGTCAATGACGACATCCTCGTCGACATATTCCGCGCCATAGGCTTTCGCATCGCCGATGAGATTGTTATGAACGGTGACCCGCCGTCCCTCGACCACTTCCCGTATGGGCGCGACAAGCCACATGCCATGGCAGATTATTCCTTTTAGGATGCTCTTTTCTTCGAATGCCCGTTTCAGGAACACCGATGCAGGAGGAACCGCATTGACATCCTCGGTGTAGCGGAGCCTGTCCGCGACAATACCGGACGGTACGATGATCGCATCATGGCTTTTCAGTTCGTCATCGGACATATTCTCGAAACTCTCCGAGCACTCCATGGGAATCTGATAATTGTGCCCGTTGAACGTCAGGCTGCTCTGTCCCCAGAGCCGGCTCAGGAAATGAACTTCAGCTCCCTCTTCCGGAAAGCGCAGTTGATAATAGAAAATTTCGTTTTCATAGTAATCGGCTTCGAAAAGAATGCCGATTTTTTTTCCTTGAAGTTTCATTGTATCCCCGTGGTTCAAGAATGGTGTTTTTTTATCGATCACGTCATTTCTTTCGGTGGACAGCAAAGAATCTCACACCGTGTTTAATGAAATCCGGGTATCAAGTTTAGTAAGCAATGCATGATTCAGCAGTTCTCTGCAAAGCCCCCTTCCGTCGCTTCGCGCCACCTTCCCCCGAAGCGGGAGAAGGAAAAGCACCACGGAACGGGCTCCCTCTCTCCCTTTAGGGGGAGAGGGCCGGGGAGAGGGGGCGCTTCCACAATCGTGATAGAGCTGATTCCCGTAGAAAGGAAAAGGGTGCTTATTTAACTTGATAACCGGCTAATGAAATGGCGGATGAATCCACTGCGCAGCTCCTGTTCAAAAAGCGTCAATCCAGCCGTCACCATTCACCCGCGCCGACGGCAAAACAACCGCCGGATGAGTGTGTGCCGTCTCATGCAAGCAGGCCCAGTATCGGTGCATTCGCTCCAAGGCTCTCCGCCGCAACGTCAGCTGGTCTCCTGCCGTCGAACGCGATGATATCTTTGTTCGCGCCGGCGTCGATGAGGATTTCCGCGCATTCGGGGAAACCGTGTTTCAACGCCACGTGCAGAGGGGTTTCTCCCGTCGTCGGGCGTTGAATATTGACGAAAGCGCCTGCTTTCAAAAGCTCATTGACCGATTCCCGATTCCCCGATTGACAGGCGCTGTGCAGCGCAGTGTTCCCCGATTTGCGGCTGATCAGATTTGGCTCTGCACCGTACGACAGGAGCATTTTCACCATTTCGACGCGGTTGTTTTCTGCGGCGATCATCAGGGCGGACTCCGTGCTGACCGGATCGGCCTGGTTCGGATTGGCGCCGAAAGGAAGCACAAGTTCCGCTTCGTCGGTATCGCCCTCTTTCGCTGCGGCGATTAACCGAGCAGGCATATCTCCACGGAATGCCGCGACAGCCTGTGATGTGTCCCAATAGGCTTTCAGCAGTACGATTACATCGCCGGTGACCTGAAGGCGCTGGACGAACTCGATGTCGTATACCAGGCCGGTCGCTTTGATGCGGGCGGCCTCGTGAACGAGCACCAACGCCTGATCGTCTTTGAACATCATATTCAGGCGTTCATACTTGACTGTTTCCTGCCTCTCGCCCCAGGGACCGAATGTTGCCATGACATCCGCCTTGTTGTGGAAATCCCCAAGCCACGGAATGATCGCGCTCAGGCCGGGAACGCCGCCGGGCTTCCCAGCCTCGGCGGGGCTGTTGATCCAGTGTATATTGTCGTCCAGGCATGCCATGGCAGTATCGACGTCACCGGCATCCAATGCGTCAAACCACCGTGACACCACCGCCCTGGTTGCTTCCTCACTCATGGTATGTTCCTTTCCTCAGGTTCGCCGCATGATCAGGCCGAGTTGTCGTTCTTCAAAGACTCGAGTGGATTGGTGCCGACGATGCCTGTATTGAGCGCACCAGCGTCCATGCAGACAGGCGCCAGCACCATGCCCAAGCCGTGGTCCAATGATTCCTTGAGCGAGTTCAACACACCGGCCAGCGGTACACCAGCGGCCTTGGCCGTGCTTTCGATCCTGTCAAGGGTCGACTCATACCTTTCCGTTCCCCACGCCGCGCCAAGAGACGCCGACAGGTCAAGGGGGCCGGGGTGACAGACACCCTGGTGCTCTTTGAGCATTGCGACTATCTTTTCCGTATCGTTGGCCGCCCCTTCGGTCTCCATCATGACCACCGGCACCGTCCACTTCGCTTTATCGGCCTTGCCGTGAGTCTCGATGTTCGCTTTCTCAACCGCACGGAGAAAGATTTGCGCCTCGTCAGCGTCCTGCACCGCCGTCGCTATCAGGGCGCTTGCGCCCAGGCTGACAAAGGTTGCCACATCCTCATCAAGGGCGCTGCATATCCGCAACATCACATTGGTATGCTCCCGCAGCGCTTTTATGTGTCTGACAGCTTCTTCAGTAGACCAGGTTCCGTGTTCGCGTTCGAGGGCAAGCGCGTTGAGGATGCCGCTGTTCGCCAATTGTATGGCATTTTTCAGATCCGGTGTGGTCAAGGCCCCGAACACCACCAGCTCGCCGGCCGCCAACGCCCGACGTACGTCATTAAAGTCTTTGGCTGGAGGTCGAACAGGCATTTCGCGCGGCAGCGGCCTGCGGCCTTCTATCCTGCCTTCCGGCACCCAGCGGCTCCACGAGATATCATGGGCGGCCTGTTCCGTGATGGTGATGATGTGCCGATATCCCTTTTCGAACGCCTGCTGAATCTGCCCGTCGGTACTGAATTTTCCTGAAAGCACGATCCCCGCATCCCGGGCGGCGTTCTCGATGGCGGAAAGCGCCTCCTCGGTCTTGGAGTCGCATTCCTCATCCCTGCAATTGTTCGCGATTTCGGCCCGGATGCCATTGCGGTCGATGTCGATGATTTTTACGCCGATTTCTCTGAGCGCGGGAAGCTGCTGTAAGACAGCGGGCTGAGCGGGCCGGCTGAACGAGATACCACCAATGAACATATCGTTGACCGTGTCCATCATTTTGGGATATTCCGCAAAGGTACGCTGTGCCAGATTGTCCGCACCCACGGCGCGTTTGCCGAGCGGATGCTGCGCAGTGGAAGGCCTTGGCTTTGTTTCGGCGCTGGGCCGTTCCGGGAAATAGACATCGCGAAGCAGCAACCGTACCGCCTCCGGGCTCTCCGGATCCACAATCAGCGCACCGAACAATCCAGCGCCAAGAAGCTGCTTGATATATGGATCCGACTTTTCAAAGCGCATGATGGGGAGAAACGGTGTGCCACGAGTCTGGGCCGCGAATGCCTGCACCTCTCTCGCGTCAACCGGACGACCATCCGGCCAACAGCGGTTCATGACCGCCGTGCCGAACGAATGGTTTTGGACAACCTCCGCGGACATCGCATTGGGGCCGTCAAGCTCGATGCTTTTCACAATAACATCCGGTGAACCTGCCAGTGTGCGCCATACCGTGCCCTTGTCCGCGACATGATCCGGAATGGTAAGAAACGTCAGATTCTCGTATGAGAAAAACGTATACGCTTTGGGCGGCGGTGAATCCAGTTGCAACGCCTGCCAGACCGCAGCCGCATTTTCCTTCTGGCCCTCGGTCACGAATGCCGCAGCGGCAAAATCACGCTGCGTCCGGCCGGTGTGGTCCGCTATGTCGACCGAAGCCCCGAGGCCACGTGCCCAGCGTATCTGTTCGAGATACGCGGCTGAGCCTGTGGCGGCGCGCAACACAGAGTCGTGAAGCGCGGTCAGGCCGTTTACCGCGGGTTTCTGGTTGAGAGCCGACTTCATCTCATCCGGTGTCATGACCGTCTCAAATCTTTTCAGGATATCGAAATGGTTGAACACTGCGGCCCGGATGACGGCATCCACCGCCATGGGGTACATTTCTTCCTTGTCAGGATCAGCTCCCTTCTCGAGAAGGATATCCACGATTTCGCGCCGAAGCCGGGCAACTCCCTCGTTTGCATTGGTTCCGGTCACCGCTGCGATGACAGGTGTCTGGAGCAATTCACCAGCCAAACGGTTCGGATCGAAATCCGGATTGAGGGTCGCCTCCTTCACCTCGCTGACAACACGTGTTACGGCTTTTGAGCGTTCCGGTTCATCGAGTTCCGCGACCTCGGCCAAACCGGACGTGATTGCATCGATCACGGTCTCAGCGGCCACCTGGGCAGGAGCGCCGGCTTCAGGATTTCGCGGGCCGCCGGGGATTGATTCAAGCAACATCCTGGTGTCCGCCTGTCTGTCTTCCTCTGTTGATTTGTCGAACGGCTCGAGGGCGTCAACCATCGCCTGATTCTGGAATTGCCGTCCGAACTGCGTGGCATTAATACCCCGCACCGTGGTCTCGCTGAAGAGGCGCCGCATCTCCTTTTCGATGTCGGCGTCCCGTGGCAGAATGGACCCCAGATTCTTTGGAATCGACGCGGCCAGATCGACATGTCCGTAAAATGCGGCCTGAAGCAGCGGAGTGTGCCCGTTGACTTCCATGCGCGCATGCAGCTGGTCGGGATTTTTCGACAAGAGGAGCACGGTGCTCGTTATGTCCCCCTTTTGGGCCGCGAGGTGTGCAGCCAGAATATTTGTGTTGTAATCCGGACGCCGGGGGTCTTTGAGCGCAAGACCGGGATCGACCCTGCACGGGCCGACTCCCTCCAAAAGCAGCATTCTGAGGACGTCGGTGTTGCCGGTTGCGGCGGCCGCCAGAAACAGGTTGAAACCGTCCGAAGCATAGTCATTCGGATTGCCGCCGTTTCGCAGCCAGTCACGCACCACTTCGTTGTCGCCGCGCCGTGCAGCCTTGAGTACCCCATTGACATCCAGCGGATCGACACGCGTGCTCAGGTCGAACACCACGAAGGGACGCTGACTCACGAGCTGAGGCATGCCGTTTTCGTCCGGACGAATCGTCCAGATGCGGTCCACCGAAAAGTCAACAGATTTGTCTTCGTCCGGTTTCGGATTTCTCTTGTCCGCAGTGAAATGTATCCTGAGATGCGCATCAATGGTTCCATCGGCATTCATCAGGGGAACCAGCCCCTGGACACGATGCCGAGAATTGATGAACGCTTCATCAATCATTCTGAACCATTGCGGGAAGTCTTCTATTATCAGGCCCTGGTTGAGCGCGATGTTCAGTTCGTTTTGCGGCGCCAGAACATCGAGCATGCCATCGAGGTTTCGCCGGTCGAGATTGTCGAGATACGTGACCGCGAATTGGCGTGTCCTTTCCAGGGAATACGCGGGAGTTGGTTCAGGGGCTGCATGCTGACCGGAAATAACCCACCGGCCGTCCGCCATACGGCAAAGATCCCAGATGATGTCCAATGTAACATTGGCGTGGGGATTTGTATCTTGTGCAGGATTGCGCAGCTCGACCTCGGAGTGGACAGACAGGTTCACCTGTGCCGAGTCACTGGTGATCAGCTTTGGGTCAAGAGCCACCACCGTATGGTGCAGACTGCTGAATGCCGACATGATACCGCTGTGCCATTCGCGATAATCGCTTTCGTCGGTCAAGATGGCATCAGGTGACAAGACCTGGATTTTGAAGCCGTTCGGATCGAGATGGACGAGCAGCGATTCGACGTCGTCCCGACGGTCGATTGCTCCAAAATAGGCCCTGGCCAAAGCGCCGGCCTCCCGCGCAAAGACTCCCGCATTCTGCGGGAGACGTACTGAATCCACCTGCAAGTCGGCTCGATCGACCCGGTTGGTCCGGCATATATCCGCTTCCATTTTCTTTCCTTCCGGTTATTCTTCAGATGTCCCCTCTGTGTTCGGGGGTTGAAAGTGAACTCCCTGTGCAATCACCTGCATCAGGAATGGCCCCTTCGAATCGAGCATGGTTTCAATCGCCGGCCCAACCTGCTCCGGCAATTCGACATATGCTGAATCAAACACCGGTTCACCGGTGGTCCGGCTCACGAAACCGCGCACCTGGAAGGCCCTGTTCTGGTGGACATACTGCTGGGTGTGAATCGGCATGACACGCCCGGCTTCGAGTTGTTGCTCTTCGTTCTCGCCCCGCTCCCTTGCATCACGAGCGAAATTCACGCTGACCAGTTCGTATCCGCCGTTGTCGATCAAGAGATGCTTGACCGGCATGTTTTCCCGTGCTGAAACGGTGAATGCTCCCTCGTTGAAATCGGCTCCCGCGTCGCCAAACAGCGAAACAACCAGCCCATCTGGATGTGCCGCCTGAAACCCCAGAGAGGCCCCATGTGCGCCCAGGGTCGGTCCGGGGGTGCCGTAGTAGAAGAGGTCATGCAGGCCGAAGTGTTCCACGAAGTCCAGGAACGGTCTCGAACTAGTGAGCGCTTCATCGAAGATCGCGATGTTGTCAAGGCTCACTTTCCCGTTCTCCGCCCTCTTTTTCAGTGCAAGCGCCAATTCTTTTGCTATGCGGGCGGGGTGGATCGGCGTTTCGTCCATGTGTGTCCCGTACTCTGCGATGCGGGATTCGAGAGCGGATTGGTTCTCTGCCTTGATCTGTTTCAGACGTTCGTCAGCAGCCTGCTGATGCTCCGGTGTCTGGCGCTTCTCCATCTGTTGGACAAGGCCTTTGAGTGCGATGCCGACGTTGGCGTAAACGAAGACATCGGCTTTGATGTTGCATCTGGTCCGGTCGGCTTGTTCAGGGCTTATGACGATGGCGGGTGCGCCGTCCGGTACGCCCGAATGCCCATCGGGCCAGACATTGTTGGGAAACGGGCCGCCGACGACCACGACAACATCCGGGTCAAAGCCGGCTATCTCGCGCTCGACGTCGACCATCTCTCCGAAACTCACATTACCGCACCATGATGGGTGCCCCCGGTCGAAAAGTGTGCCCGGCGCATAACAGCCGACAACACATGCGCCGGTCAGACGTGCAAGCTTTTCCGCAGCTTTCCTGGCGCCGGGCGAACGGCCAACTTCCTGGTTGAGCACAATCACGGGCCGCTGCTTGTCCGCCAGCAGCTCCGCCGCCTGAACGATTGCCGCTTCGGTTTGCGCCGTCGGGCTCATATCGCCGGTAACGCCCTGCAAGGCAGGCGTCGATACCTGCGCGGGATCCATTTTCACGATCGTGTTCACAATGTTTTCATCGAGAAGCACCGCGACCGAGCCGTAAGGCTCACTCATTACCTCTGTCATGGCAGCCCGCAGAGCCGAAAGGAGGCCTTCAGGGGATGGCCGGCCGCCGTCTTCTTCCCTGACGGGGAAATGGACGCTTTTGACACCCAGCGACTTGAGCAGCGTCGAATAATCGGGGACAGAGTTGTGCCCGCCGTACTCCCGCGCCAGTTTCCCGGCATCACCGACCAGAAGCAGGCACGGTTGACGCTGACGGGCCAGGAAATCAAGCCCGGCAGAGCCATATTTCACACCGACCTGAGCGTGTAATGCCAGGACCGGAATCTTCTTCACACCCTCTCCGCCGGCATTTGCCAGGGCCTCGAATCCCGAGGCCATACAGGTGGCGATGTACTCGTTGGGACCGTGAACCAGACCGTTCAATCCCGTGATATCGTGTATTGCCTGCCATGTCGGCCCCTCGTTGCTGCCCGTGTTGCCGCTCAGGAAATGGAAGCCGACACCGTCCCCGAACAGGGGATGCTGAATGAGCGTCCGAATAACGGCCTCGGCTGCCGTTCCCCGTTTCCCGCCGGGAAAGGCTTCCAGCTTCGCATCGGCTTTCCGTTTGGGCTCCTGGTTGATGAGTGATTCAACAGGTTTGATGGTAATGTGTCCGTTATTCATGATGTTTTTGTCCCTCCATCTATTCCGTAGTCCGGTTATCAAGTTAAGTCAGCATCCATATACGTTACTATTGACCGGGCCTGAA
>CAYNWJ010000087.1:0-12545 GCA_964400815.1 uncultured bacterium | reverse complement strand
CGCTTCGCGCCACCTTCCCCCGTATCGGGAGAAGGAAAAGCACAGCAGGTCGGGCGCCCTCTCTTCCTTCAGGGGGAGAGGGGATATCGGGAGAGGTGGCGATGGAGCTGCGTCTTTTCGCCTGTAGCCCTGAGAAGGGAATAGGATGCTTGATTAACCGGATAACCGGCAAACACCATGAAATAATACACAACCACGCATGGAGAAACCACATGGACACACCACGCGATGTATCGCGGCGAACATTCATGGCGAACGGCGCACGGGGAGCGGCCCTGATGGCGGCGGGAAGTGCGGCCACGGCGGCGAAACCGGAACGCGTTCTCGGGGCCGGGGACCGCATCAACATCGCGGTCATCGGCATCCACGGCCGGGGGATGGGGCACGCCCTCTCCTTCGCACGGATGGAGAATGTGGAGGTGACAGCCCTCTGCGACGTTGACGAGAACCTCTTCGAAAGCCGGCTCAAGCGCATCGAGGAGATACAGGGCAGACGGCCGAGGGTGGTGGTGGACATGCGGGAGTTGTTCGACGATCCCGATATCGACGCGGTGTCCATCGCCACCACCGACCACTGGCACGCACTCTCCACCATATGGGCCTGCCAGGCCGGAAAGCATGTCTATCTCGAAAAACCCACCTGCCACACCATGTGGGAGGGCGAACGGACCATCGAGGCGGCGCGGAAATACGACCGCATCGTGGCCGCCGGCACCCAGAACAGGAGCATCCGCGCGGTGAGGGCGGCCATGCGCTTCCTCCACGAAGGCAGGCTCGGCGACGTGTACATGGCGAAGGGCCTCTGCTTCAAGCCCCGCGATTCCATCGGCATCGCCCGGGACGCTCCCGTGCCCGAGGGTGTGCACTACGACATGTGGCTGGGACCGGCGCCGAAACGGCCCTTCAATCCCAACCGTTTCCACTACAACTGGCATTGGCACTGGGATTACGGGTGCGCGGACCTGGGAAACCAGGGCCCCCACCAGATGGACATCGCACGGTGGGGACTCGGCAAGGACGAGTATCCGGAAAAGATCAAGTGCGTGGGCGGCTATTACGCATTCGAATCAGACCAGGAGACGCCCAACACCCAGTTTGCGACCTACGAGTATGCAGACGGGAAGATCCTCCAGTTCGAGGTCCGGGGACTCTATACCAACAACGAGGACGGCATCATCATCGGCAACATCTTCTACGGGACCGAGGGATGGATGCATCTGAACGGGACCACGTGGCGCACGTATTACGGCCGCGGGAACGAGCCGGGCCCAAGCTCGGACGACATCGACATGGAGAAGGAGGAGGCCGCCGATCCCATGGTGCTCACCGGCACCGGCAGCGAGGGGCATTACAGCAACTTCATCCACGCCCTCAGGGAGAACGACGCGGGCCTCCTGACAGGGGACATCCTCGAGGGACACCGCTCGTCGTGCCTCTGCCACCTGGGCAACATATCATACCGTCTGGGCCGGGAGCTGACCTTCGACGGCAACGCGGGCGCATTCGTGGGCGACGACATTGCGAACACCTGTCTGAAACGGAACGATCGCCACCCCTATGTCGTTCCCGAAAAGGTCTGAGACGGGGGATCAGCGTAACAACACATCGAACCGGAGGCGTCACCACTCATGAAACCGACAGGACGAAGGACATTCATGTCCCTGGGGCTGGGCGCCGCGGCGGCGGGAACGGCGGGCATTCCTCTATCGAACGCGGACAGCCGCCCGACCCTCGCCCTCGGCATGGCGTCGTATACGTTCCGCAAGTTCAGCCTGGACGACACCATCGCCATGACGAAGCGCCTTGGACTCACACGCATCGCGTTCAAGAACTTCCACCTCGCCCTGGACAGCACACCGGCGCAGATACGGGAAACGGCGGCCAGGGTCCGTGAAGCGGGACTCGACCTCTATGGCTGCGGGGTCGTCTACATGCGCGAAGCGGTGGATGTCGACAGGGCGTTCGACTACGCCAAAACGGCGGGCATGAAGATCATCATCGGCGTGCCGGCCCACAACCTCCTCGAACGGGTGAACCGGAAGGTCGCCGAATACGATATCAAGGTCGCCATTCACAACCACGGTCCCGGCGACCAGACCTATCCAAGTCCGAAAAGTGCTTTCGACCGCATCGCGGGTCTCGACAGGCGCATCGGCCTCTGCATCGACATCGGCCACACCAAAAGGCTCGGAATCGACCCGTCGGAGCCGCTCAGGAAATTCTTCGACCGGGTTCACGACATTCATGTCAAGGATGTGTCGGCCCCGACAAAGGAAGGCAGCACGGTTGAGATCGGACGCGGCGTGATCGACATCCCCCGTTTTCTCAGGACGGCGCTCGCGATGAGATACAAAGGCACCCTCGCCCTGGAATACGAAAAGGACGCCGAAGACCCGCTGCCCGGCGCGGCCGAGTCGGTGGGATTCCTCCGAGGGACCCTGGCGGCGCTGTGAGAGGTGACACACCGTGGCGGCCGCAGATTCCGTGAGACGCCTCCGTCACCCGCATAACACCTTCCCCGTGTACGCCAACGGTCCCCCTGTCAGGGGGACGAGGACGAAGTCCGGAGGGGGTTATCTGATGATCAAAATCGCATAACCCCTCCGTCACTGGCGTGACACCTCCCCTGACAGGGGAGGCGGGACACATCCGACCTGGCCGTGAAATGTCAGATTTTTGGGATGTATGCAATGAAATGATGGAGTTTCTGTAACCCCCGTCACCCGCGAGACATCTTCCCCGTGTACGCCAAACGCTCCCCCTGTCAGGGGGACGAGGACGAAGTCCGGAGGGGGTTATCTGATGATCAAAATCGCATAACCCCTCCGTCACTGGCGTGACACCTCCCCTGACAGGGGAGGCGGGACACATCCGACCTGGCCGTGAAATGTCAGATTTTTGGGATGTATGCAATGAAATGATGGAGTTTCTGTAACCCCCGTCACCCGCGAGACATCTTCCCCGTGTACGCCAAACGCTCCCCCTGTCAGGGGGACGAGGACGAAGTCCGGAGGGGGTTATCTGATGATCACTGAGAAGGATCGGAGTCATATGGCATTGTCAGTCTGTGTATTCTGCGCTTCAAGCGACCACGTGGACGGCGTCTACCGGGAAACCGCTAAACAACTCGGCGCGGCGCTCGCGCAACGGGGCATCACCCTCGTCTACGGCGGCGGGAACAACGGCCTCATGGGGGCGCTTTCCGAGGAGATGTACACGCGCGGGGGCAGGCTCGTGGGGGTCATACCAAAGCGGCTCGTCGATATGGGATACGCCTTCGACCGCGCCGACGAGATGATCGTGACGGACGGCATGCGGGAACGCAAGGCCGTCATGGAGGAGCGGGCCGACGCCTTCATCGGCCTACCCGGCGGATTCGGCACCCTCGAGGAACTGCTCGAGATCGTGACACTCCGGCAACTCGAAATGCTCGACAAGCCCATCGTGTTTCTCGATGTCAACGGCTTTTTCAGGGGGCTGTTGGAACAGTTCGAGACGGCGTATCGCGAGCGCTTCATCGACGAGACGTGCAGGGAACTCTATTTTATCACCGAATCCGTGGACGAGGCGGTTGCCCACATTCTCGAACACGCGCATCACTGACGCCCACTATTGATGGAGTGCAGACGGAGCTTGAACACCACCCCTCTCATCCCACATCGAGCGTCCCGCCCCAGTCCGTCTCGAGAGCGAACCGCATGCACCGTTCGAAATGACCGTAATCGAAGACGGGGACCTCCATCCCCGCCCCGGCGAGAAGCCGGTCAGTCCGCTCCGTGGAGAACCGTCTGCCGTCGTTCATGTAGGGACGGTATGGTTCGATGTAGGCGTTGTACATGCGTTCCAGGGGAGACGGGCTGTTTTCACTGAAGAATCCCGGCGCCACCGTACGGAGCCCGCCGATCCCCGCGAAACGCCGCAGATAGTCCAGGATGACGCCGACGCGGACGGGTTCACGCGCCGCCACATGATATATCTCCCCCTTCCCGGTCCGTGCGGCGACCGTGGCGGCCACACGGGCGACGAAGTCAACGGGCACGAGATTGATGCCCGCGTCTTCAGAACATTCGATGCGGATGGGCATCATGACCGAACCGTTGTCGAACACGATGCCCAGGCTCCGGGCCCGCTCGTTCCTGTCACGGAACAGGTTGCGCAGCCTGAACAGGGCGTTCAGGGGATAATAGAACCCGTTGAAGCGGAAGGTCCTTCCCCTGTCCGAATCCCCGACAACCACGGATGGCCGCAGGATGGTGTGACCGATGCCGTGCTTCACGCAGAAATCATGGACGAGGCGCTCGCCCCGGTGCTTCGTCTCCTCATAGACATTGGCAAAGCCGCCGCCGCTGTGGAGCCGTTCACCACAGACGCCGTCACCGTCGCATCCACCGGCATAGACGGTGCTCATGTGGTGGAACCGGCGGCATCCGATGCGCACGGCGAACGCGAGGATGGACTCCACCCCCCGGATGTTGACACGTTCCGCCTCCGGCCGCCGGGATTCCAGGAAACCCGTCGCGGCCGCGCAGTGGACGATACGGTCCGCCTCCGATGCGAGCCGGTTCACGAGGCCTTCATCGAGCCCGAGCATGTCACGGTCGAGGGATCCCGGGCATACCACAACCCGGGAGCGCTCCTCCACGGACAGATGGAGGAAATCGCAGACGGAGGCGAACCGCTCCTCCGCCGTCCGCCCGTCCTTCTCCCTCACCAGGACGAACACCCGCTCGCCGCGGTGAAGCAGTTTTCCCGCCACGTGCCCGCCGATCAGGCCGGTCGCCCCGGTAACGAGGATGGCGCCGCCGGTGTGTGCCGCCTTGTGTCCGCCGTCACGGTCCATGATCGTCCCGCCCGCCATAAAGCATGAATTCCTTGCGCGCGAACCCCTGATGGAACACATGCCGGATCCATGTTATGCGCGGCGTCCCGGCGCTCCGTTCCATGAGCATGCCGGCCGCCGCCTCCATGGCCCGGAGCATGGCGCGCTTCTGTCCGCCGTCGCGGTGATCGAGGAAATAGTCGTATTCGAACACCGCCCGCCTGCCCCCGTCCAGCGGGGTGACGAATCCGAACGCCCCCTCCACGCCGTTTTGCTCCGCTATATGTGCAAAGGATTCCGCAAGCTCCATGATGCATTCAGGGGAATCGAGAGGGGCGTAGACGATGAAGGCCACCACGTGGTTCCTGCGTCCGAGACGGGCCGTCAGGATCCTGAAGGTGCTCAGGTATTCCAGGTCGGTCATGCGGGGATCGCGATAGAGGGACGTGAAGAACGCCCGCATGTCATCGTCCACCGTGGACGCATACGATTCAGGCGAAGGATCGAGCGCCGCCTCCACGACGGGAAACATCTCCGGATCGAACAGCAGCTCGAACAGCGGCCTGTCGCCGTGGAAGCCCTCGAGAAGCGCCGCGAGGTCCGCGTCCATGAGACGGTTCACACCCAGCATGAAGGACGCGAAACGCTCTCCGTCGACGACCGTTGCCGAACGCCTCCGGATGTAATCGATGTCATGGGCCGTTCCGACCACAAGAACATAGCTCGCAGCCCCGAGGGTCTTATCGAGGAAGCCGGTGAGACCGTGGTAGACCTCCACCGTGGGTGAGATGAACGCCGCCACGTATTCGGCACCCAGCACGCCGACAGCCGTTCCGATCCTCCGCATGCCAAGTTCGCGGGCGAAGGCGAGACCCTCCTCCATGCGCCCGAACGGCACGAGCACCCCTTCCTCGTCCGGAAGCAGCGGATGCAGCGGCATTGTCAGGCTCGTGCATATGCCCGGAAGGGGGACATCCCCGTGAACGAAAGCCGACAGGTTCGGCGCGTCCCTGTCGTTCAGCCGGAACATGGCTCCCCCGGGCCCGACGAACTCCGCATCGATGACATTGTCAGCCATGGTGCCGTATGACGCCGAGAACAGGGAAAAAATACCGGAGCACATAACGTTCGCGCAGAGAAGCGCAGAGGATTCCGCGGTGTTCACCCGGAAGCCGCGGGCGCGCGCTTCTTTCTGCAGTTCGAACGCAGCGACACCGGGCCCCACGGTCACGCTCCAGTTTTCGGGATCGAACGCGATGTCACGCATCCGTCGGAGGTCGATGACCACACCGGGAGACATGACGAGCCCCATGACACTGCCGCCGTTTCCCCGGACAGCCCAGTCGAGCCGGTGTTCACGGCAGAGTTCCACGATATCCCTCACCTCGTCCGCGCTTCCCGGGAGCGTTACATGGGCGGGCATGGTGAATCGTGACGCCGGCGAGGGGTCGTCGGCATAGGCGGCGCGGTCCGCCGGATCGTTGGAGGACCATTGCCCGCCGGTTATTGCGGCCAGCTCGTCCAGAATGGCGTCACGGGCTGTTTCTGCGGGAGGCCCGTGCTCAGCGGCGTACACCTGAAGATACTCCTTCATGGCCTTCATGACGGTCAAGGGGCGCAGACCTGTTATGAACCAGCACTGCCGGTCGCACCTGCCGCAGAGGTCGCAGGATTGGATGATCTCCGCCACGCGCGCCGTGAAGGGAATGATCCCCTCCGACAGGGCGAACCAGATGTCCATCCGCCCCTGGGGGAAGAAACTGACGAAATGCCTCTCTTCTCCCGGCGGACACAAGCCGGTGCCGAGAAAATCGATTTTGCACATTGCGTAGTGACGGCACTGAGAGGCGGTGCGAACCGATTCACGATCGATCATGACCCATCCCGGGATAGCGAGGTTTCAGGTGTGCGCGCGGCGTTCCCGATGGCGGCGATGAGACCACGGCGGCGCCGTTGCACGGAACATGCGGCGCGGTGCGGGAAGACCGGGCGCAGCGAAACGGCCCATATCGTTATCCGGGTATCCAGTTCGGCAAGCAACATAAGATTCAACTGTTCTCTGCAAAGCCCCCTTCCGTCGCTTCGCGCCACCTTCCCCCGTACCGGGAGAAGGAAAAGCGCCTCGGGTCGGGCACCCTCTCTCCCTTCAGGGGGAGAGGGGGCGATGGAGCTGCAACTTTCCTCCTGAATCCCGTAGAAGGGAAAAGGATGATCAATTAACTGGATAACCGGCTATCGTTATGTAATACAATTTCGGCCGCCGGGGAAGAAAAAAAAACAGCCCGGCGAACGGGCTGGATAACAGGCGGGACGGAGAGACTGTCAACCGATGCGCGGATAGATGCCGCTCTTGGTGAATCCCTCCACGATTTCCGCGGAGAGAGCGTAATACATGAGGGAATGGATCACGCCCGAGGCGGGACAGACCGGGACGTCGATCCCCTGGACATTCAGAATACCGTCGGTATGGGGGACATGACAGTGGATGATGATATCGGAAACGTCCTCGATACGCATGACTCCCATGTTCTCGAGAGCGCCTGGCGGGGTATCGAAATTGGGGATGAAGGGCGTGGTGAAACCGATGACCTTCACATACTGTTCGCCGAGACCGCGGGCCACATTCGCGTCGTTGGTGACCACCACGTCGTCGCGCCGCGAGGCCTCGATGCCCTCGGTCAGGAAAATGTCGGGGCTGCCGGGACGGCCGGTCATGGTTTCCTGCGGGAACATGTTTCCGGTGATCCGGGAATAGAGCGCGTGCCCCTGGAGCTTGGCCTGTACCGAGATCGTTGCGGCGCGGGAGATGTTCGGCATCTCGCGTTCGTATACGGTCTCGATGATGGCAATGGTTTTTTCGAGGTAGTTTTTCGCGAGATCGCCGGTGAGCTTGATCTCCTTTTCCGCACAGGACTGGAGGAAAGCACCCATACCCGTCAATCCGGCGCCCACGAAAACAGCATTCCGGATGAATTCACGTCTCGATGACGCCGGAGAATCTTTTCTATGTCTTTGGATCATCTCACATCCCGTTGTTGAACCGCGTGTGCTGCGTTCGCATCCGGCGATGACGGCCGGACAGCATCAATAACCGCGGGTGGCGAACTGCTTGATCGCCTGTTCACGGTGCTCGGCGCCCTCGTCGAGGTGCTCGCCCCAGAAGACTGTGGGTGTCATGTTACGTTCCAGGAACAGGGACACCGTCTCAGCGGCCACCGACCAGAGGATCGCGGTGTTCACAATGCCGCTTGTGGGACAGAAGGGCCGCCGTATACCGGGAACCGTGATGACACCGTTTTCACCGGCGAGACCGTTGATCAGCGCCAGGTCAGCTCCCGCCGTGAGGCTTCCCTCAGGCGCGACGGCCATGACAAAGACGCCCTTTTCACGGAGGGTGTCACGCATACCGATCTCTGCGGGCTGATCGGGGAAGAAGGATGAAAGTATCACGATGTCACCGTTTGCCGGTTCCGTGCGCGATCTGCTCAGGCGGCGGAAAAGCGCAAGGCCCGATGCCCGGTCGGTCATTTCGGCGTCGATGATGCCCAGACGGTCGTGGACGAAAATCTTTCCGCCATCGAGCGCCGTATCCACGATACGGCCGGCGGCCCGTTTGAACTCCTCCGTCCTTTGGGCGAGACCGGCGAGTGAATCGGTTACCGCGCTCATGTAGGTTTCGGCGAGCATGCTTATCCTTTCGCGCTGGGTGAATGCTTAATATAGGGAAACCGTCGCATGCATGTCAATGATTTCGGCGAAGAAGTGGCACATACCCCGAAAAAGCCACGGGAACAGTCCATTGGCCCGGCTTAACCACGCTTCGGGGAAGGCGCATACAGCTTCCCCGGCGTCCATCGTCAGCGGCCGGGACCGCCTTTCCCCAGTTCGCCGAGAAACGGTTCGAACATGGGACGCACATCATTGAGAGAACCGGCGATCTCGAATGGTATCGCCTTTGCATAGGCATCCAGAAGAATGATGGCGTTCACACTGGAATCCGAGTCCGTAGCCTCGCGCAGACGGTCGGCGACGGCGCTGTTGAGCACCTGGATGTCGTCATAGACCGAAAGAAGACCGTCGAGCTCGAAACCACCGTTACCCGTATCCAGCGACAGAAAATAGCGGGCGAGCAGATAGGTGGCCGCCGCACGGTAGATCGTCTCCTCACGGGTCGCGAGTGGCAGGTGATAGCGCGCCATGGGCTTGAAGAAATGTGTGCGCGGACAGGCGCTCACCGCGATCAGAAGGCCCATGATCGAGCTGAGGCCCCGCTGCACCGTGGTGTCATGAGCGATATACCGCTCGCTTGTAACCACTTCCAGCTTCACCTTTTCATAGGACGCAATGCCCTCGAACGTCTCCACGATCTCCACGAGATTGAGCGCGAGAGGGCAAAACTTATGCTCGTCCGGGGAGAGGGGGCATCCCGGACAGGTGTGCCTGTCGAGCCGGGTCCAGCCGGGCGCATCGATAGCCGGATCGAGGAGGAGTTCCATCGGTCCCGCATCCACGAGAAACGTATAGATCTGCTGCAGCCCTTTCTCGAGGGTGAAACAATATTTGAACGTCAACGATTCCATGACACTCCCCTGTTCTGCCGCCTGTCGTTTGTTACGGTTCCGTCCCGGGTTTCAACCTCACCCTTCGAGCATGTCTTCCAGAATTCCGGCAGCCGTCCTGACGAATTCCGCACACTTCGTGTGGTGGAAATCCCCGTCCTTCGCCTTCTTCTGCCCCTCGGGGGTAGAAATGTCCACGCCGAGCAGATCATTGCAGCGTATTTCCCCATGAACCTCCCTGAACCGGCGCGCCATCTCGGAAACCCGGGCGTACACATCCGCCTTCATCTCCGGCGAGGGCGGCATGTCTCCCTTCATAAAGGCAAGGCCTATGGTCATGAACGATCCGGTCAGCACACCGCAGACCTCGCCGCACCGTCCCATTCCCCCGCCGAATCCCCCCGAAATCCGCGCCGCGGTGTCGCTGTCAACACCGTACTCCCCCGAAAACGCGCAAAATATCGACTCGGAACAATTGTAACCGCTGTCGAAAAGCCCGACCGCCGTGTCGCCATGGTTCATCGAATTGCCTCCAGTTGGTAGTGTATGGTATACTTCAAACAGTATGTACCGGTTAATGATACCCGGTTATCACGTAAATCAAGCATCCGTTCCCTTCTAAGGAATTCAGGCGAAAAGCTGTGGCGCATCGCCCTCTCTTCCGATATGCCCTCTCCCCCTGGAGGGAGAGAGAGCCCAACCTGCCGTGCTTTACCTTCTCCCGTTTCGGGGGAAGGTGGCGCGAAGCGGCGGAAGGGGGCTTTGCAGGGAACATCTGAATCATGCCTTGCTTGCCGAACCGGATACCTGTGATTTATAATGGCAAGATAGGACATTCCACCCCGCCCGTGCACCATGAATTTTCGAAATCCCCGGGGCGGCGACGGCAGCCAGCACATCTTTCACGGCATGCATGCATCTCCGCGTCATCACCGCGGTATCACCGGCAGCACGATCCTGCCCGGACGGTCCGCGTCGTGGTATATCGTCTGCTCCGCCGTCACCATTTCGGTCGCCAGCGCGTTGTTCAGGGCGGTGTTGAGGTTGCGGTCGAAGCGGGGGAAGTTCGAGCTGGAAATCTCGACGCGGATACGATGCCCCTTTTTGAATACATTGCTGGTGGCCCAGAGGTCGATGGTGTACTCGTAAATCCGTCCGGGCTCGATGAACGATGTATTCACATCCCCCTCGCGGAAACTGGCGCGTATGACACCGTCGCAGACATACATCGCCCGGCCGTCGGGATGGACGTCGAGGAGCTTGCCGGTGAAGTCGGTGTTCCGCGCACTGCTGGCGGCGTGGAGAATGACGCGCACGGGGCCGGTCACCTCCAGATCTTCTGCGAGCGGCGGTGTCGTGTAGACGAGGATGTCATCCCTGTCCTCGACGGGGCTGTGATCGATGGGAAGGTTCCTGAAATCGTCATAGACGTTTCCGTTCGGGTCCGAGGGCACGGGGTCGGCGGGGTCGTATGTGAAGCGGTCCGGCGGTTCGGCTCCGGGAGGCCCCGTGGAAAGCATCCCGTCGCCGTCCCTCGTGTTGGCGTTCCCGCCGCTGTGGAAATAGTAGTCCGTGTAAACCGTCCGGGCGAGGGGCCACTCATGCTCGCAGCGCCAGACGTTGTCCCCCATGACGAAAATCCTCACCGGCGGCTCGCCCATGATCCCCGTGTCGAGACCCTTGAGATGATGGTCGAACCACCGCTGCATGAGCGCCGTCAGATTTATTCCAGCCTCCGGACCGAAGTCCAGGTCCCCGAGGACGGTGTTGTGATAGCCGCCGTGGGCCCACGGGCCGACGATGATCTTCTGGTTGCGGCGAATCCTCTCCGGCATCGACGGAGCGGTCATGGCCATGAAGTTGTTCAGGTTCTGGGCGGTGAACAGGTCGAACCATCCGGCCAGGATATAAACCGGAACCCGGACATTACGGTATCTGCCGCGGAACCGCACCGGCTCCCAGTAGTCGTCACGCTCCGGGTGGCGCATCATGTCGCGGGTGAAGGGCATCCGCCATCCTATGACGGTATCCTGCTCCACCAGCGGCAGGTGCAGATCGGCCCGGTCGATGGTCTCCGCCATGAACCGGTCCCCGTCGAACCCGTAGGGCGCGGACATGGCGCTGTACCATCGCGAAAAGAGACGTGTACGATAGGCGCCGTTCTGGTAGGCGACCGTATAGCCCTCGGAAAAGGGCACGCTCGGGAACATGGCATCGACATACGGGGCACCCTCGAGGGCGGGCAGCCACTGGGTCATGCCCACATACGACCCTCCGAAGGTCCCGATCCTGCCGTTGCACCACGGCTGCCGGGCCACCCATTCCTGGGTGTCGAGACCGTCACGCGTCTCATTGGCCGCCGGATAGAACCCGCCCTCGGATTCGAACCGTCCGCGGGTGTCCTGGGCCACGACCACATAGCCCCGCTCCGCCCAGAAACGGAACCCCTCGTGGCCCGCGCCGCCGTTGCCGTAGGGCGACCGTGTCAGGAGAACGGGAAACGCGCCCTGGGCGTCCGGACGGTAGATGTTGGTGGAGAGCCGGAAACCGTCCCGCATCCCGACCCTGACGTCAAGCTCCTCGACAACACCGTACTCCGGCCGCGAAAGCTCATCTGCGGCCGGGGCCAGGGGAACAAGTACGGCACACAGCAGGAGCACGAGAAACAGGGAGCGGCGCGGCGTGGATGTCATGGCGTCCTCCGGTGGATGATGATTGGTTGTTTCATCGATATGGAGATGCAGCATTTCAAGCCGTCGGGCGGCATCAGCGGGACCGTATTTCCCCCGACGCCCCATCGATATATAATGGCTAATCCCGCCGTATGACAACATCGTTGTTCAGCATCGTGATCTCCTCACCCCCGTTGTCGAGTCCGATCACCACCCGCGCGCCCTCTAACCTGCTTCCCGCGGGAACGCGAAGTTCCGCCGTCCGGGTCTTCGGTTTGAAATCCAGCGGCGCGGGGATGGCGGGAACATCAGCGGAGGCGATTTCGTCTCCGCCGGCGTCGAGAATACGCACCGCCGAGGACGGAGCGTCCACGGAACCGATGCTGTGGACGGTCACCGAAACGGTGGCGGGGATATTGTCTCTTGATGGCCTTTTCTTGAAACTGATAGCTTTTGAGAGGGGATGTGAACATAATATAATGGAAACGAGATAAT
>CAYNWJ010000086.1:10058-12545 GCA_964400815.1 uncultured bacterium | reverse complement strand
CTGAGAGCCGTTCTCCGAGCTCGGTCGTGACAGAGGGATCGAGATCATCGACATCACGATAGGCTTGAAGGACGAGGTTGTGGAGCGCTTGACGGCTGTCTGATGGCTTCTTCACGAGCCGAAGGATGGAACGGCCTTTGGGACAGAGATAGATGCTGACTTCGAGCGGTAGAGCATACCGGTCAGTATCATCGAACGCTCCGACTGTGCCGTCGATACGGACCTTGCCGTCATCGATCAGGGGAGCCAGCCAGGTCGCCGTCTTCCGGGGCAGATGTCCGACCTGCCTGAAGTCGAGGTTCTCGACACGGACGGCCCGCTTATCGTGGGGATTCTCCGGCTCCCGCTCGAAATGTACCTGTTCACCGGGACGCACCTCGGCGTCGTAGTACTGGATGCCGACGATCTCCGTCGAAATCGTACCGAGACTGGTCTCCGCTGAAGTCGAACGCTTCGGACTCATAACGAATTGGCTGTTTGTGTTCAGGTGGTTGTGCATATCAATGTATCTGTATACCTGGCCTCTGTCAACAGAAGAGTGTACGTCCAAGCCGAAAAACCCCTCGCGCAAAAGTTTCCGGGGGGTACACTCACATAACGTACCCTATTGTGATATATATATTTAATTGTGATACACCTCTATAGGAAAGAATGCTTTTTTCTTGCCGGGGAGGGATGAACCGACCACACTTTTCGCTGGACACCAGCACACCAGGGAGGCATGAACATGAGCGAAGAAACAGCCGTCGTTCCCGTCATCAACGATGGTCCACTTTCAAAGCAGATCGACGAACTCCTCGAACGCGGTATCATCTCCCGCGAGGACATCAAGTACATCTACGCGGCGGAAGCCGACGACAGCATCGGCGGCCTGCTCTCACGCGCTTGGGAGCTCAAGCGCGAAGACCGGATGCAGAAGCAGAATGACCGCCTCTTCGAAAACAAGCTCAAGTCGGTTGAGACTCAAACCCAGTACAAGTCCATGGGCTCCATGATGAAGTTCATATCATCCATCTGACAGACACAGGCAGGGTATATAACCCCTGAATTTTCCTCTTATTATTTATTGCTCACTCACCGAGGGCGTCCATACAGGGCGCCCTTTCCATTTCAACGAAGGAGGTACGAATGCCAACGGACACGCACCAGCGTATCATCCAGGTCGAGTACGGCGTTTTCTATGTCGAATCCGACGACGGCCTTAACGTCCACCGGGTCACCGTGAACGGTCAGACATCCTGCACCTGCGAGGAGTTCCGCGAGAACAGCGATACAAGGTCAGAGTACCATTGCCGTCATATCCTCGCCGTTCTTCATGCCCGGCCGGATAACGTCTACCGTATAGAACCGAATGAAGGCAGGAGGCTCAAGCTCGACGAACGGTTCATTACCAACATCAACGGCAAGGAGTTCGCCCTCTATGCCGGTCTGCTCGATCTCGGTCATCAGAAGGGCATCAGAAGCATCGCTGTTGAGGTAGTTCAACTCCCTTCGGATCAGAACTACCATACGGCTGTCTGCAAGTGTACCATCGAATCCACAGCAGGCGAGACCTATATCGAGTGGGGTGACGCCAACCCCGAGAACGTCAACCGCAAGATCGCCCGGCATATCATCAGAATGGCCGCAACACGGGCCAAGGCCAGAACACTCCGTGACTTCACCAATGTGGGCATGACTGCCCTCGAAGAACTCGGCGACTTCGAGGACGCAGGGCATGACGAGTATCCGCAGAGACCTCGTCCCGTCGAACCCGAAACGAAACACCCGGAACCTGCTCAGGCTCCATCCTCACTCTCCACCATCTCCGACGCCCAGATGCGGGCTTTGAACAACCTCGCCCGTCGTCAGGGCATCTCCGACGAAGAGCTCGACAGGATGTCACGGGAGATGTTCGGCTCACATCTCAGAAGCCTGTCGGTCTCCGATGCGGGCTCATTCATCAGGAATCTCCAGAACGCATGAACCATTCACCGTATTACCACAACGGGCGGTGTCCGATCAGGGCGCCGCCCTCTCTGTTTACGGAGGAGAACATGACCATTCAGGAACTCAGGCGGGAGCAGCACCTCTCAGCCTCGTCGGTGCGGGAATACCTCGACTGTGGTCTCCACTACCGCTTCTCGCATATCGACCGCATCAGGCCGGTGTTCACCGCGGACGCACTCGTCTTCGGCAAGAGCATTCACGCGGTGATTGACCGGTACTACCGGAGCAGGTTGTCGGGCCAGCCCATGACGCTCAGAGAACTCGTGGAGTTCTTCGAACGGATATGGACGGAGCAGGCCAGGGACAACGCTTCGATCAACTACCGCAAGGGCAGCGACTTCCACAGCCTCATGGAACAAGGAGCGTCACTCATCTCGACGTTCATCGAGAAAGCGCCGGACGAGGGCTACACCGTCATCGCCTCGGAGCAGCCCTTCAGGTTCGAACATCCCGCCTTTCCGGTTCCGGTCATCGGGATCATCGACCTCATCGAGGAGG
>CAYNWJ010000086.1:0-10048 GCA_964400815.1 uncultured bacterium | reverse complement strand
TGACTCGGGCACCATCGTCATCACGGAGCTCAAGACGGCGAGCCGGGCATACTCCGACGATGATATCGCCCGGAACCTCCAGCTCACCCTCTACGGTCTCGCGGCACGATCCAACGGTTTCAGTGACCGTGAAATCCTCCTCAGGATCGACTGTCTGCTCAAGACGAAGACGCCCCGCTTCGAGCGGTACTACACGGTACGAACCGACGAAGACGAACAGCGGGCCATCGGACTCCTCGCCGATGTCTGGCGTGGTATCCAGGCCGGCGTGTTCATCCCCAACATCAACTCCTGGCGGTGCAGGTCCTGCGAATACGCCGAGCACTGCCGTAATCATCTCATCTCACACGAAAGGAACACAGTATGCTCAGCACCATGACGAATCTCGGTTCCGTATGGAACGCCGTGGACGAGATGTCGAAAAACTGTCATGACCGGATGGTTCAGGTTCCGGACGTCAACTTCGACAGCCTCGATACGGTCAGGATCGAGGGATATCCGCATCAACTCCGGCCCACGGCCCAACAGCATGTCTGCAACCGGCTCGGTATCCCTGCCCAGTATCTCCGGAAATGTCCTGTCGATCTCCAGCAGGAGAATCTCAACTACTGGATCAGGCGGGAACGCAACGATGAACTCTTCGTGCGCTTCGACGGTACCGATGTCCGGGCGGTGTTCACACCCCGGTATACCCCGGTGGACAACTTCGAGGTCCTCGAACGGCTCGACGCGCTCGGGTACGGGCATGACACCCCCGTCCAGTGTTCGCTCGACGCCGAGTTCCTGTCCCTCAGTATTCCCGACGGGGCCAAGACCTTCTCCATCCAGGGCGACCGGATCACACCCGGTCTCTCCATCGCCAACTCCGAGGTCGGGATATCGTCGCTCAAGATCGCGGGGTATTTCCTCAGGCTCGTCTGCACGAACGGTCTCATCACCACGGAGTCGGTGGGGGCGTCCTATCGGCATATCTCCCACAAGGTCCTCGACGATTTCCCGGCGGTACTCAGCAGGGTCGGTGAGAATCTCGTGGCTCACATGAGCCGTTTCCGGATATCGCTCGAAAGTCCCGTTGACGATCCAGCGAGCACGATCAGAAGCTTCGTGAAGCGATTCGGGATCGGCGACGATGAACGCCGAGCCCTCGACTGGGCTTGGCCGCAGGAGCAGGGTAATACCATGTTCCACATCATCCAGACCTTCACCCGCGCCTCGCAGATGCCGTCCCTCACGGCGGAGTCGGGATACCGTCTCCAGCGCATCGGTGGCGAGATACTCTCACTCGTCCACAGCGACACCTGAAAGGAGGAAGAATGTCGAACGGAACATCGAAGTGGCGGAGTTTCTGGTACATCTACGGCGGGCTCATGGTCCTCGAGTTCGTCTTCACCGGCGGTAGGGTAGTCGTGCTGTCATTCCTGTTCAACGCCGCCATCGCCCTCATCATCTGGGGGGTGTGGCGGACTATACGGAAGTGACCTGAACGCTCATCACCAAGATGTCATTGCCAACGAGGACGCCCCGGTATATCGAAGCCGGGGCGCTCTTTTTCAGCCGTTTAATTCTATTGCATTTGGACAGAATCGGTGATTATTATGTTCGTGAAATCCAATCTATGTGTCAGTATCAATGCAGGTAAGAAATGTCACTATGCAGGATCAAATTGACGAGCTGAAAAAGGATGTGTTAGACCACACCACAAGCATTTCAACTATACTCCGGAAAGCAAAGATCGTAGCCAGCTCTCTTCAGAATGATGAGATTTTGTCGTTTGTGGACAAAGAACTGAATGGTTATGAGGTTACTGACGACTTGCCGGAATATCGAAGACTCAGTGGGAAGTTGATCTGCCGGGAATCAGGTTGCTTCAGAGAAGTCAGTTTCGAAGATTCCGAAAGGAATGAATTCGTCAAACATAAATCTATATACGATAAAATCTCAAGAATTGAAGCGTTGATCGCAATACCGAATGAACAAGTGGTGGCGATCCCACTCAACCGTGCATTTCTGGAAAAAATGAAAAACGATTCAAACCTGAATATTGACAGCCTGTTTTTTTTGCCCGACTCGACCAGCTTGTCCGGGGTTATCGATGGAATTCGAAATAGACTTATCGACTTGATCGTTCAGCAAGAACAAGGTTTGCCTGTATCCACAAATATCCGTCTGCTCTCGGGCTTCAGACATATCGAGGTCTACCTGGAAGACGAGAAAAAATGGGAGGAGTTTCACTTCAACGAGACGCAAGCAAAAATCATCCAAGCTCTGTATGAAGCACCTGGCCGTGAGCTTCATAAAAAAACGTTACTCGAACAACTGGGGCTAATTTCTGAAAGCATGCGCATAGATAAGTATTTTCGAAATCACTCAAACTGGCAAATGATCCTCAAGCCTATTAAGCCAAAAGGATACTGGCGACTCTGCATTTGACGTATTCGATGTGAAGCCATCCCCTCAGCGTAATCATTCCTGACATATTCAATCCTTTCCTCGCCTCTCTCATACGCTCTACATCGTCGATTTTCGATGACAACCCGCGCCCATTAATGTGTAATAAGTATCACTTTTTAGTGATATTTTTTCGTGATTATTCAAAGTGGGCTAATAACTGGGCCAGGTGGGCGTGTTCCTGGGCATGTTCAGATCCACCCTTTACCGATACATTGTCTTGCGAGACAACGAGAGGTTCTGGCGGCCACATAAGCCAGCGGCAGTTGATCATGATCTATGTTAAGGAAAGGAGGCCACTATGAGCTGAGTCAGAAACTCACTGTTACGGCAGCTTGAGCACAATCACGAACCAACTCTCAACAAAGGATGAAGATGAAGATGAACGATGAGGTCATTCAGCAGATCAAGGATCGTACCAGTATCACCGAGGTCGTCAGCGACTACATCGATCTCGACCGTAACAACATGGGCCTGTGCCCATTCCACGATGACACGAACCCCAGCCTCTCCGTCAAGGAGGACGGCGCTTACTTCAACTGCTTCGGCTGCGGAGCAGGCGGAGACGTCATCACATTTCTCCAGATGATCAAGGGCATCTCGTTCATAGAGGCAGTCGAGCGGCTCGCCGAACGCTGTGGGATGCCCGTCCCGACAAGTTCAGAAACCGACATCGAGGCAGCCAGGAAGCAGCGCGATCTCAAGGATGTCATGCGCGAGGCAGCCCGGTACTATGCCGGAAGGCTTCGCGATGAGGACATGCGCCACCTCACCCAAGACCGGAACTTCACCGAGGAGACAATCAGCCGTTTCATGATCGGATACGCTGATGGCAACCTCCATCGACACCTCATCGATCAGAAGGGATATGATCCCGCTCTCTGCATCGAGTCTGGTCTCGTCAAGCGGACGGATGCTGGATACCGTGATCATTTTCGTGACCGGTTGACGTTCCCCTTCATCGTCCAGGGTAACGTGGTCAACATGACCGGGAGAGCCTGTGGCGATGCAGAGCCGAAGTATCTTCATCTCCCCGGCTCCATCGACCACCTTTACAACGAGGATGCATGCCGTGGGAAGACGGTGTTCATCGTGGAAGGGCCGACTGACTGCCTATCTCTCGATCAGAACGGTTTCCCCGCCGTCGCACTCGTCGGGCGTAGCCTGAGGACCGATCACATTACGAAGTTCTCCAGGTGCGAGACGGTATATATCTGTCTCGACGGTGATGGTCAGGGACGAACTGCGGCTATCGAGATCGCGGAATCGTTCGGTGACCGGGCGCTGATCGTTTCACTGCCTGATGGTCTCGATCCGAATGAGTTCTTCACGCGCTCAAGCCTTGACGATTTCGATTCACTCGTCGATGACGCCAAGGACCTCATGGAAACCCGGATCATCTCCATACCCTACGATATCAGTTCGACTCGTCGTGTGAAGTTGTTGACACCTATCATCGACGATCTCGCCATTCTGCCGAAGGCCAGAGCCGAAGCATACGTCAGCTCGACCATGAAGGACCACTTCGGCCTCAAGAAGCCTGAAATCGATGCCTACCGGTGCGACATCAACAACCGCCGCAAGGAATTATCGCGCCAAGAGAACATCATTTCCGAAGGGGAGGCACATCGACAGTACAATGCCATCCTGCCCGGACTCGTGGACATCGTCCTTGATGAAGGGGAAACCGCCTTCCTGATGAAGGTTGACGACAGACTCGTTATCGTTCCGTCTGTCGAAATCGATGGGATAGAATATATCCCACCCCCAAAAGGCAAGATACCATTCCACCTCGTCGAAGGCGCACCAGTTCTCGATGCATATCAGCGGTACCTGGACACACCGGATCAAGTGGATCTGATCAACGCCAAGCTTTTTGGCGATCTGGCAGGGTATTTAAGGACTGTGTCAGAGCTCCCGTCTGAGTTGCACTACCCGTTTATCGCGGCATGGTCGATCCACACGTACTTCCAAGAATCGATCAACTATTCACCGATCCTGTGTTTATTCGCGGAACCGGAGCGGGGCAAGACCCGGACAGGTCTCGGAATCATAAACACCTGCTATCGGGGTATCCATCTGGAATCCCTGCGAGAGGCTTTCATTTTCCGGGCATCAGATGGTTTCAGGGCGACCTTGTTCTTCGACGTGCTTGACCTCTGGGATAAGGCTGAGCGCAAGGACAGCAAGGATCTTCTGCTCCTCAGGTTCCACAAGGGATCGAAGGTTCCTCGCGTGTTGTTTCCTGACAGAGGTCCTTATGATGATGTCGAATACTATGACAACTTCGGACCAACCATCATCGGAACCAACGTAGCCGTTCACTCGATCTTGGAGACCCGTGCGGTTCAGGTTAGCATGCCCGAGTCCCGGAAGAGATTCGACAACGAGGTAACGCCAGAAACCGCTACCGATCTGAAGTGCCGCCTGCTGGCGCTCAGGGGCTACTACCTTAACCATGAGTTTACTCCCATCCCAAAACCGATCTCGGGACGTCTGGGCGACATACTCCGGCCGATCCAGCAGATCATCCAGCTTGTCGCTCCTCAAGAGGAGGAAAGATTCTGCGAGTTCGTAGTAAAGGTCGAGGCGGACAGGAAGCTCGAGAAATCCGAGAGCCTGGAAGCCCGCATCCTCCGGGCGATCTCGAACCTTAGACTCTCGACTCCTGGTCCGAGGTTGTCTGTAAAAGCAATCACGGCTGAGGTCAACCAAGGGCAGGAGAACAAACAGAAGCTCTTCACGAACCAGACGATAGGCAGGAAGCTCCGTTCACTGGGTTTCGATAAGACGAGGATGAACGATGGCTCGAGCGGTATCATCAACTATGACGATCTGCTCGATATACTTATCGAGAAGTACGGCCTGAACATCACAGCCGAGGAAGAATCCCACGAACAGCAGGATGTGTGGGATCTGGCAGAGACACCATTTTAACAAAACTGAAGGAACTGAAGGTTCTGAAGGCTTTCAGCACCCCTACAGGGATATTCTCCCCTCTGTCTCTGGCCGAGGACGGGGGGGAGGAAATTTCCACACACCATAGAAAAGCCTTCAGTTCCTTCAGAACCTTCAGGCGAGGAGGACGAAGATGAAGAAGACCACCACCAAACGCGCCCTGACCATCCAGGAAGCCGCTGACTACGCCTGCGTCTGCCGCAGCACGGTTGAGAACTGGCTCAAGAGGGGCCTCCTGCCATACGAGGAGCTTCCCAATGGCGGTGGTGGCAAGTACCACTTCCGCCGTATCCGCATGAGTGATCTTGACGAGTTCCTCGACCGGAACAGGAAGAATCAAAAAGTCGAGAAGAAGGTCGTCCGAATGCCGGACGGGAAAGTGTTCCTGCTGCCGAAAACAGCTTGAAGTGATGGGGGCCTCCGCTCTATCTTTACTGGAGCGGAGGCCATGCGTTGTGAGGAGGATGCATGGCTACGATACACCCGGTACAAGTCAAACAGCGTGGTGCGAGCTATCAGCTCGTCTACTACAATCCCAAGGGAGAAAGGAGACGTATATCCGCCGGCAAGGATGCCCAGCATGCCCAAAGGCTGGCCATCAAGTTCAATGACTGGCTGATCGAAGGCAAGGACCCGGAGCGAGAGATCGAACAGGCCCGGCAACGTGAACAAGCCCAGTCCATCACGATCCGCGATCTGTTTCCCTTGTTTATGGAGAGGCATGCTTTTCAGCGGGGGAAGAATACTCAGAAGTTTTACAGGGACAGCATGAAAAACTTCTGCCGGTGTCCGGCGATTGCCGACGTTCCCATCAGCGACATCAGAAAAAGCGATGTTATCGATTTCATGAAGTTACGCATGGAAGAGGGAGGGGTAAAGGCATCCACGGTGAACAAGGATCTGGCCTTTTTGAAGTGCATGCTCGCCAAGGCGGTCGAGTGGGACATTCTGGAGTACCATCCGCTCCAGGGCGTGAAGAAGTTCAAGGAGGATGGCAAGCGGGATATCGATCTGACGCCCGACGAGGCTCGCCAACTCATCGACTCCCTCCCGCATCCCGTGGATGACATCATCGAGTTCGCCATCTACACAGGCTTCAGGAAGGAGAATATCCTGAGCCTCACCATCGAGTCGATCAGGTTCCACGAGAACGGATCGAGTGCGGAAGCGGAGCTGATAGTGAAGGGCGGCAGACGGGAAATATTCCCGTTGAGCTCGAATGCAGTGGAAGTGTTGAAGCGAGCCATCGGCAAGCGCAGAAGCGGCTTCGTGTTTATCAACCCGCGGACGAAGACGAGATATAGCTGTATCCACAAATCATTCGACCGTAACGTGGAGAAACTCGGACTGAAAGCCATGAACGGAACGAAGCTCAGATTCCATGATCTCCGACACGTATTCGCAACCTGGCTGCATCAGTCCGGTGTGAGCCTTGACTCTATCAGGCATCACCTCGGTCACATGGACCGTTCGACGACCGACAGGTACACGACCGTCAGCAGGAGAGGTATAAGTGGAGACTTGCAGAGGATACCGAATCTGCGACAGTTCCCTGAACAACAAAACCCGGCCACACTCATGACCGGGTCTGACACAAAGTGACACAAACGGCATCATGACTTGCTCATTTTTGTGTCAGCATTTTCTCTAACCTCTTGTTTTTATTGGAGCCGATGGAGGGATTCGAACCCCCGACTTGCTCATTACAAGTGAGCCGCTCTGGCCACCTGAGCTACATCGGCCCTCAATTTCATAATCAATAAAAATACTAAAAAAACAAATGACCGTCAACCGAAATATCGGCGGCACACCCATTCCCTCTCATGGTCGGTATTGATTTTCCTGAACATTTTCGGTATTTTATGGACAGGATGCATCAAGGTAGTCCAGAGCGGTCGGGAGTCAAGCCTGTCATCGGCCGGCATTTCACCGTCCACATGCCCTTCATGCCCGGTTTTCACCTGTCGGGAAGACGGATGACATAACCGGCGCCATCGATCATAACCTCTTGCCGTCCGGCGGAATACAATGAACAGTGCTCGACCAATCGTCGCCATTATCGGCCGTCCCAACGTGGGAAAATCCACGCTTTTCAATCGCATCATACGAAGGCCCCAGGCCATCACCGACGATACTCCCGGGGTGACACGCGACCGGAATACCGCGTATTTCGAGTGGAACGGGAAGGAATTCCTGCTCGTTGACACGGGCGGATTCGTGATGTCGAGCAAGGATATGATGGAACAGGCGGTGACCGAACAGAGCCGGCTGGCGATGAACGAAGCGCAGGTTGTACTGTTCCTCGTCGATGTGAAAAGCGGTGTGGTCGACCTGGACGGCCAGATTGCGGACATGCTGCGCAAGTCGGACAAACCGGTCGTGCTCGGTGTGAACAAGGTCGATGGCCCGCGGGACGAGAGCGATGTTTTCGAGTTTTACAACCTGGGTCTCGGCGAACCGATGCCTGTTTCGGGAGCAAATGGCAGGGGAACCGGCGACCTCCTGGATGCGCTGGTCGATGCGCTCCCGGAGGGAAACGGAAGAGGATCTGACAGTGACACATCCCTGAAGATCGCTCTCATCGGCCGCCCGAACGTGGGGAAATCGTCGATCGTCAATCGCCTCACAGGCGAAAACACCGTCCTGGTGACCGATATTCCGGGGACCACGCGGGACTCGACGGACACCCATATAGAGCATAATGGTCGCGATGTGATTCTCGTGGACACTGCGGGACTCAGGAAAACGACGAAATACCGGGAATCGCTCGAGTATTACGGTACCCTGCGGACGATGCGGAGTCTGGAGCGATGCGATGTGGCCATTGTTGTGATCGATATCGCGGAAGGGCTCACCGCACACGACAAACGGCTCGTGGACGAGGCTGAAAAGACCGGAAAAGGCATCATCATCGCCGCCAACAAATGGGATCTCATCGAGAAGGACCACACCACGCTCATGCACTATGAACGTGACATCCAGGAAAGCATGGCCGACAAGCGTCACTATCCCGTGCTGTTCGTTTCGGCCCTGACCGGGAAACGTATCGAAAAGCTCGTGGAGATTGCGGCGGCGATCGACGAGCGCAGAAGCAGTCGTATCCAGACAGCCGATCTCAACAGGTTCATTGAGCACCTGCCGCATCCGCCGGGGTCCGGGGACGTCCATATCTATTACGCCACCCAGTTCGGTGTGAATCCTCCTTCATTCGCCGTATTCGTAAACGACCTGCGGAAGGTCAAGACGAATTTCCGACGATTCATGGAAAACCGCCTGAGGGAAACCTTCGATTTCACCGGAACCCCCGTGCGGCTGTCGTTCAAGGGCAAAAAACGGCCGGGTTGACGCCCTTTTGACAGCATTCCGCGAACACATGCCGGCACATACTCACAGATCACCCCCACTGAAACGGCATGCGCTGTGCAAACCCGCACAGTGGCGCCGCACAATCACTCCCGATCATCCCCCCGATGACGCGCCCGGCTTCGGCGTGAACCGGATACGCAGTTCAATGGTTTCGTCCAATCCCGTACCCGGAGCGACCAGAAGATTGGTGACGGTCACCGGAAGGAAGATGCTTTTGCTCCCCGAGAGCGCGTCCACCTTTCCCCGGACAGTGAAGGCGACGGTTTTCCCGGCATGCAGTGTGAGATTGTCCGGAAAGTTCACCTCGGGAACGAGGCCGGCCGCGGCGAGCTCGAAACTGACCGGGGAGGTGTTGCGGATCTGCACGATTGCTCCGCCTGTTCCCTCGATTCCAATAGCTTTGCTAGTCACCTCTATCGAACCATTGAACATCGGTTTGAGGAAGCGTTCCTCGCCGATGAGCATGTTGTTCCACCAGACGGCGGTCCTCCGGTCGAACAGGGCGTCCCTGACGGCTCCGGGAGTACGGTTCTCAGCGAACACGAGGGTCACCGGACGGTGCTGGCCGGCGGCGAAATCATAATCCATGGCCATGGGCTGGTGTATGTCCGACGTTCCCATCATGGTGAGATTCTTTTCCAGGCACCAGCGATGGGCTTCGGGATAGTAGTTACGGCCGTTGACCACCTCGATGCCGTGAAGCCTGTTCTGTTCGACGAGCATGGTGTGTTCGGGCCTCCATTCCTCGATCTTGTGGGGATGGTGGAAATCGGGATGGTTGTAGAATACGAAGGCCCCCTGTTCGGCGGCGATCCTGACCGCGTCCAACGCCTCGAGCGTGTCCACGGGATCAGCGTTCTCGATGAAGATGGCGTTGCAGTGGCCGGGCGGCATTGACCGGGTGATCTCTGTGCCCTGGACGAGCATGAGGCCGAGCGCGTCGGCGGAGGGTTTCGCGATGTCATATGAGCGGTTGTGCTGTGTGGGTATGTCGTTCTTGTGGGGCTGGTATTCGATGTGGTCGGTGATGGCGATGGCGTCGAGTCCTTCCCGCCATGCCTCCTGCACCCGCACCGTGGGCCAGACGGTCCCGTCCGAAAACACCGTATGGATGTGAAAATCGCATTTCAATGTGACATACCCGTCGATATCGGGGAATGGCACGTCCTTTCTGGCATTGAGCTGGGACGCACCCGGCCCGGCGAACAGTGTCAGCAATGCCGTCAGGCAGAGGGCGGCAAAAACAAAACAACGCTTCATGTTCGTTTCGCGCATC
>CAYNWJ010000085.1:0-12557 GCA_964400815.1 uncultured bacterium | reverse complement strand
CTTTGTCCAGGACTTCAAGGAGCTGCACGGCGACCGTCGGTTCCGCGACGACAACCCCGTGGAATCGACCTGTTCGCGAATCCGACCCAGATCGCCGCGAACGGCTCGAGCACATCGACGATTTCCGCCCTCCTTCGGGACGACAATTTCAATCCGATCGTCGGCGAAACGATCCGCTTCACCACCGATCTCGGTACGATCACCGCAGCGGATTCGACGGACGCCAACGGCAGGGCGGAGGCCATTCTCGAAAGCGAACGCAGAAACGGCCAGGCCACGGTGACCGCCACCTTCAAGGAGCATGTGAAGACCATACCCGTCAATTTCACCGGCGTGAAGATCAGTGTTGCCGCCACGCCCGAGAACCTGTTCGCCGGCGGCGACGAGCAGACTGAAGTGACAGCGTATCTGAAGGACGCCGCGGAAGTCCCCATCGTGGGCGAGGAACTCCTCTTCGAATGGTTCAGGGGCGATGAAAAGATGCCCGACCAGAAGGCGACAACCGATACCCAGGGCCGCGCATCCGTCTATCTTTCCAGCGAGGAATACGGCGAGGCGAAGGTGCGTGTTTCCGGTGCCGGCGCATCCGATTCGACGACGGTTCATTTCACGCGGATACAGTTCACCATCGACGGTGAGGCCCAGACAGTCTCCACAGGAGGCGATACCCTCAAGGTCTGGGTCCAACTCTATGACACGGTCAACGAGCAGTACATAAACGGCGCCGATGTGAACTTCTATACCACCATTGGAAGCATCACGGCTTCCTCCACTACGGATTCCGAAGGCAGGGCATATGCCGATCTCATCAGCGGGTCCACGGCGGGAACGGTTACCATTTCCGCCTCCACAACCGTCGACAACAACCGCGTGTCCGCCGAGAAGGAGTTCAGGTTCGTCAATGCCCAGGCAGGCTCGGTCAAGCTCCGAGTCGACGCGAATATCGTTGCCGTGGGAGGAAACAACTCCGCGGTCATCGCGACAGTGACCGACAAGTTCGGAAATCCCGTATCCGATGCGCTCGTCAGCTTCAAGATCATCAAGGGTCCGGCCGGCGGTGAATATATCAAGCCGCCGACTGTGACGACCGGCAGTTCCGGAGTGGCGACCACCTATTTCTATTCGGGCCAGGTGCCGAGCGAATTCGAAGGCGTCGAACTGCTCGCCGAGGTGGAGGATATCGATTCGAATGCGGCCAAACTGACCATCGCCGGCGCGCCTGAAACCATCAAACCGAGCTTCCTCGCCGACTGGGATCTCGATACGATCAACAACAGCGACGGTACCTACACGCTGCCCATATCGGCGACCATTCTCGATATCAATTCCAACGGAGTCGTTGACGGCACCACCGTGTATTTCAAGATCGAACCCGCGGAAGGTGCGGTGCTCAGTCCCGTCAAGACGGAAAACAGCGTGGCGGTCTCCTCCATCACCTATCCGTCCGCATCCGCAGGCAGGGAAGTCAAGCTCATCGCCTCCTCGGGCGGGAAGGAAGGAACCATCACCTTTGCCCTGCCGGGCTTCATGGTTTCCTATCTTTCGCTGACCGCCTCTCCGAAATCGATTCCGGCCGACGGCAAATCGACCACGGAGATCAAGGCGACGCTCTTCGACAAGAACGGTTCCTCGACCAATGTGCCGGATGGAACCACGGTCTCGTTCACGACCGACGGCGGCACGCTCGACCCGGTCGTCTCAAAGACTGAAAGCGGTATCGCATACACCACCCTCACAAGCGACAAGACTCCCCGGTGGGTGTATGTCGAGGCGCAATCCGGCCTCTTCACCGATATCACGAGCGTCCGCTTGGAAGAACTCGGCACGAGCGTGAACCAGGTCAGCGACATCGAGCTCAAGGCCTATGACGAGGCGGGAGAGGAAAACCCGACAATCAAGGCTGACGGCAAGTCCACCGCCACGGTCAGAGCCAAGCTCATGAAGTTCGACGGTGAGATGGTCAAGACGCCGACGACCGTCGAATTCGAGTCCAATATAGGCCAGATAACGAATTTCGTGCGCTCGGATACAACAGGCTATGCGGTCGCAACATTCTCATCCGGCGAAGTGGGCACCGCGACGATCACGGCCACGGTCGGCGGTTCGGTGGGATATACAAGCGTCGTTGTGGAACCGGGCGATCCTCGCTCCATCGAGCTCTCGTTCGCCTCGGGCGAGGGCACACCCTATGTCTATGTCAAGGGCTCGGGCAAGAACGAAACGCTCGTGGTATCCGCGTCGGTCAAGGACAGCAAGCATAATCCTGTTTCCGACGGCACGATGGTCGTCTTCGAACTCGTGGGGACCTACGATTCCACATCGTCAATTTCACCGGCGGGCGACGATCAGTACGAAAGCTCACCGGTGCCGACACTCAATGGTGTCGCCACGGTGTCATTCCATGCCGGGACACAGGCAGGGGCCATGCGGATCAGGGCTACCGTCGTGGATGATAACGGCACGCCCATCAGTCCTGAAGTTACCAGCGAAACGACGCAATTCCTCGTCTATGGCGGACCTCCGTACATGGATATGTCGAGTCCGGCCGATCCGTATACGAATTCCCGAATAAAGATCTACACGGGCCCGATAAACATCTATGCCGGCTCGATTGGCGAGGACTACAACAAGGCGACGGTAACCGCCACGGTCGCAGACCGTTACAACAATCCTGTGCCGCCGGGGACCGCGGTGTACTTCACCACGACGGGTGGGTATATCACCAACGCGACGGGTTATACCGATGAAAACGGTATGGCCACGGTGACCCTGTACAGTGGGAACCCGTTCCCGACGCTCGATAATTCACTCGTTATCACCAATCCGAATGCCAGTGTCTCAGGGTCTCCCGCGACATTTGCCGCACGGACCTATGATTTCGACAATGACGGATCGAACAACAACGGTATCGCCGTGGTCACCGCACGGACGGAAGGCCTCGATCATAACGGAAGCAATGTAACAGTCTGGAATTACGGCCAGGTGATATTCTCGATGCCGGTCGCGACATTCACGGTATCCACAGACAAGACATCGCTTTCAATCGGCGAATCGGCCACGATCACGATAACCATTCACGACGATAACGGTAATCCCGTCGTCGAGGATTCGGCCATTTCCATATCCAGCGCAGAAGGCGACCTGTCCACGAGCAGCATCACCACCGGCGATCCCGGCCAGACCGTATATCGCACAAGCCTGACCAACGATCTGGATCCATTGACCGATACACCGACAAATACCGTGGTCACTGTAAAACTGACGAGCCCGAACGGCAACTACACCGTTGAATCTCAACAGATTCTTCTCACGATCAGCTCGATGAGTGAATGATGATGCGCAGCGATTGCCGCCGCCGCCCGCAGTGCGGAACGGGACCGATGCGATACGATAAGAATTAAAGGGGAAACAGGTTATGAGACTGAAATATGTTCTTCTGTTGGCTGTTTCCGTCATGCTTCCAGCGGCGGCACGAGCGGAAATGATCGGCAATCCCGGCACACAGATTGGTGAAAAGAATCTTTTCGTTGGCATTGAATATTCCACACGTGCCCATATCTATGACCTGGACACGAAGAATCTCGATACGATTACGGAACGCGCCACCTTGAAAGTCACCACAGGGCTCACTGACTGGCTGGATTTCTATATCAGGGCGGGCGCTGCAAACCTGACTCTCAAATACCGTGACAACATATACGTTTACAAAACCCCGACCGTGACACAGACATGGGGCAAATCCACCACGAATTTCGAAAGCGATTTTTCACCGGGTTTCGGTACCGGCGCCCGTCTCCGGCTCCTCAATTTCCAGAATTCGCGCACCCGTGTATTCATCCAGGGCGGCGGTTTCTTTTTCAAGTCCGAAGATGATATCAAGTGGGACCTGGCCGATGGCAGCGATGTGGTGAAGAACCGAGAGATCAAGTGGGCGGATTTTTATGCAGCGCTCGGTTTTTCGAAACGCACCGATCTTCTGGACATAACCTTCGGTGTCGCTTTTTCGGACATCTGGTGGGAGATCAGCGATGAAAACGAGGTGATGGTGGGCGCCACCACGACACGGAACGATGTGCCGAAACGTGATTCATTCGAAATACAGAATCCGGTTTTCGGTTTTTTCGGGCTCGATTTCGTCCTTCCGCACGAATACAGGATATCCCTCCAAGCGGGAATCCGCTCGATGGATGAAACCGAGTTCAGTGTAGCTCTCAGCCAGGGACTGGAAAAGGATTAGCATCTGAGGTTCGGCGCCGGATCCGGATGCCGACAATCAGCGGAGTTTTCAAGGGTGGGCGATACGGTTTGATCCGTATCGCTCATTTGTTTTGGACCACGAAGGAACCGATGTCGCTGGTGGAATTGATCTCTTTGCGCGATACCGCCCCGACACGCCAGTAATAGGTGTTCCCGCTTATCAGGCTGTTCTTGCCGCTGTATACGATCTTCGTTGTGCTTTCGTCCGTCTCCGTGGTCCAGATTTCACCGCCGATACGGGATGTCGTGATGACGATGGTGTATGAAATAGCCCCTGGAACGGGTTCCCATTCGAGAGACGGATTCATGCCCGTATATTGGAAATCGAGTGGCGAAACGAGCTGTACCTTCGGGAGAACGTGATCGTTTACCGTCCGGGAGGGGGCGCTTTCCCAGCCTTCCTTGTCGACCGCCGTTACACGGTAGTAATAGCTTCTTCCGATTTCGACATCGACATCGACATATCCCGCCTCTGAAACGGAGAGGATGAATGAGGACGAATCGCCGAGGGCCGCTGCCGAATCGGCGCGATAGATGTTGTAGTGGGACAGATCGGGCTCATCGTTCTCGGTCCAGAACAGGGTGATTTTCGGATATTCGATGTTTTCGGCAACAAGATTCACATCTTTCGGCGATCCGGGTATTGTGGTATTCTGGGGCTTGCCGCCGACCTGTTCGGACAGAGCGCTTTCATTGTCGCTGGTGTCCACGGAACTGACGGCGAAATAATACAGCGTGTCGTAATCGAGTCCGGCGATCGTGGCGGTCGCGGTCATGACGAACCGCCGGTTCGCATTGGCGGGATCAACCGCCGCTCCTCCGAGCCAATAGACGTAATACCCCTTGATATCCTTGCCGCCGACAGGATTCCAGGAGAGGGTCACCGCGCCGTTGCCGATCTCCTCGATTGAGATTTCCGACGGAACAGCGGGTGGTGTCTCGTCCGGCTCCTTTGATCCGGTGGAAGATGAACAGCCTGCAAGATGAAAAAGCACAAGAAAGAGCAATGGCGCATAGCGCATGATTTTTTTCATGACCTGTGAAATCTCCGGGGATATAATTCTTGCGTTTTGCAATACACCCCTATATATACTAGCGGGTATCATGAATATCCAGTCGAATTTTGTCTACGGATATCTCATTATTACGGTAGTGCAACCGTCCTTTGACCTTTCATCCACATGAAACAGGAACAGTTTCTCAAAACGGTGCGGCACGTGTCCAAACACATAATAACAATCACAAGCGAATCGAACAAGACCTTCAAGGAACTCCGTTCCCTTCTGGGCGCGAGGGGCATCAAGAAAACAGGCAGGACACTTGTCGCCGGTAAAAAGATAATTCATGAGTTGCTGCTCATGAAACCGAATCTCATCCTTGGATGGATTTCACCCGGCGATGTTTCAGACATGCCGCCGGGACTTCCGGCTGATGTGCCTCACTACAGGCTCTCGAACGACCTCTTCAGTAAACTCGATGTCAATGGAACGTCCTATCCGCTCGTTATCGCATCGACACCTGAAATACCACCATTCGACGAAATGATGGAAACAGCGGACGCCATTCTTGCAATCCCTTTCCAGGATCCGGCGAATGTCGGGGCGGTCATCAGATCGGCCGTTGCGTTCGGCGTCAGAACAGTCATTCTCCTCAAGGAGTGTGCCAATCCATTTCACCAGAAATGCATACGGGCGGCGGGACCGAGCCTGTTTCTGGCCGACATGCGCAGCGGTCCGTCGATCAGGGATCTTGCATGCGAACGGTACGATCTGGTCATTCTCGATGCCGCGGGGTGTGATGTCGAATCATACGCCTTTCCCCGCCGCTTTATTCTCCTGCCCGGCCTCGAGGGAACCGGCGTCCCCTCTTCATTGAAATCCGGAAACCGTATCGGGATCGCGATGGATCGATCGGTGGAAAGCCTGAATGCGGCAATTGCGACCTCGATAGCGTTGTATCATTCCCGCAGGAATGCGCGCCGCTGATTCATCGATCATCCTGTTCGGTGCGGCAACTCTTTGCAGGATGATGGATGACAACACGAATGACACCCGATTATTGTGGCGGGTGGATATCTTTTTCTTTGCAGATACAACATAATGATTTATATTATATTGATACAGGTGGCGCTAGCCGTTCTCTTCCACTGGTATCATGACCGAAACGTCATATTGTAACGCTTTTTGCAGAACCATCAGCAACGGAAGCCAACCCATGTTGAACAATACAAAAAAATTGGTCGTTTTTCTCGATACCGAGACCCTTGAATACATGTTTCTCAATTATTCCGAGAGACGTCATTATCCCGTCATGCATAAGCTGTTCAATCTCCTGCATGACGGCTTCATCAACAATCATGTCGTCGTTCCTCTCGCCCTCGACCACATTCTTCCGCATATCGAGGAAAACAAGATCGACCGTGAATTTCTCAACATGATGGGGGAGATGGGACAGGTCCAGTTCCTCCAGCGCTTCACCGTGAAAATGCTTCAGCTCATCAGGGTCATCAATTCGTTCTTCGAGCAGAGATACAAGAAGGAAATATGGAAGGATGCCTTCTCCTCCGATCCCGATGAAAAATATGAACCCGGCTTCAACAAATACAGCTCGATCACCGTTCAGAATACCCTCAAGGCCCTCGACCGTGAAAAGAAGCTTTCGCAGATTTACGATTTCGTGGAGCACTTTAAAGCCGGCGATCCGGCCGATTCCATCGCCACCGGTCACTTCCGTTTTCTGTGGGAACAGTTCCCCGATATCATCCGCCCGTATCTACCCAGCGACGGCGATCCGGAGATGCATATCAATTCATTCTTCAAGCAGGAGGATATCAAGGAAATTCCAGAATTCCATATCCTCTCGAGTTCACTCTATCCGCTTTTCGACGCCTATGGCATCGAAAATATCGAATTCGGCCTGAAAGATGATATTCTTGCGGTTGCGGAGACGACATCGGCATATCTGCCCTATTGCAACTATTATGTCACCGTAGGTGATATCGCCGAGCTCTTCCTCATGAATCGCGTGCACGATGTGTATGATGTCATGATATACGACAATAATGAAAGTTCCCTCTACAAGCTCATCGACGACCTCTCGAAAGCTGTGAAACAGAAGAAGGAACAGCGTACTGTCGAATCCTCCAAGAGCACGTTCCGCAAACCCAAAAACCGTAAATATTTCTGATCGTTTTCGGTCACCTCTCCCGATGTCCGGTCACGTGCCGTGATGAATCCTTTCATTGTTTTGCGACCGGCGCCTTGCCGGACTTCTTCTCATGATCAACTCACTCTATCGCTCATTTCTCGCACACGAAGCCATTGAAACAATCCTGCGCTCCCGGTCGGACGGTTCCACACAGCATGTGTCCGGCCTGGGCGGCTCATCGCCGGCGTTTCTGGCCCGGGCCCTTCTCGAAGGCGTCGATGAACGTTCGTCTTCACGGATTCTCGCCGTATTTCCCGATGAAGAGGAGGCGGGGGAATTTCGTGACGATATGGAGTCGGTCATCGGCGAGGAGCGCGTTTCCTTCTTTCCCGAGCGGGACACACACCCATACGAACACGCTGACAGCCATTTCGAGGTGAGAAGCCAGCGTGTCGAGACACTGACCCGCCTGGAAAACGGCTGGCGCGGCATCGTTGTCTCCTCGGCCGGCGCAGTCAATGACGCGGCCACTCCTCCCGGACTTCTGGATATGGCCACGCTCGATATTCACACGGAATCGGTTGTGGATTTCGACGGCTTCGTCCGCTCTCTCTCCGCAAAGGGCTTCAGGCGTCAGAACGCCGTATCGGCCGCCGGCGAAATGGCCGTTCGCGGCGGCATCGTCGATGTGTATCCGTTTGCGGGCGACATACCCTGCCGCATCGAATTCTGGGGCGACCATATCGAATCGATCCGGACATTTTCCACCTCCACGCAGCGTTCTCTGGAGGCGGTCGACAGTTTCCGCATCATCCCGCCGGACGAGTTCGTGACGGAAGCTGGCATGAACATGGACGACGAGGAGCGCATCATTGCCGCCGAGCGGGAAAGCGGTGTGGACCTTTCAAGCATCCGGGACGCGTTTTCGGGCGGGGAACGGCCCAATGGCATCGAGCATTTCCTGTATCTCGTTTTCGGAGAACGGGCTTGCCTGACACGCTATTTCAGTGCTCCCGGCGATCTGCTTCTTCTCTTCGATCCGGACAGGGCATGGGGTGTGGTCGAAAAGAAGCTCGAACACGTGGAAACCATGTGGCAGCGATACCGTGAGGAAGGCGAGGATCTTCCCCGGACCTCCTGTTTTTACATGTCGCCTGAAAAAACCCTCACAGAATTGCGACGTCTGCCTGTAACCGAGGTGCATTCCCTGAAACCGCCGCGTGTCGAATACATCGATTTTTCCATCCTTCCCTCGCGCCAGTATCAGGGAAATCTCCGGGAGCTGAAAAATGACATCGGCTCGGCGGCAGAAAATGGCATGACCTGCCATATCCTGTGCGACAATTCGGGTCAGGTGGAGCGTTTGAACGATCTTCTCGACGATGTGTATGGTGATTACTCAATCGATGTGGCTCATCTGGCAGGAGGTTTCGTCGACCGAAAAGCCGGTGTCACAGTCTTCACCGACCATGAAATTTTCAGCAGGTACCGCCGTCGCCCCCGTCACCGCAAATACCGTGACGGCGTCCCCATTCCCGATCATCGGGCACTGGTCCTTGGAGATTTTGTCGTGCACGTGGATTACGGCATCGGCCGATACATGGGGCTGAAACGGACGGAGATCGGAGGCGCCGAGACGGACTGTCTCGTCATTCATTACCGGGGTGACGATCAGCTCCTCCTGCCTGCCGGCCAGCTCGACCGGCTGAAGAAGTTCACCGCCGAGGAAGGCGTCGCCCCGGTGGTGTCAAAGCTGGGTGGGACCGCCTGGGAGAAGCTCAAGGCGCGGACGAAGAAATCGATCCAACGCATGGCGGAGGATCTGCTGCGCCTGTATGCGGAACGAAAGACACTTCCCGGCATTGCCTTCGACTATGACGAGCGCCACATGCGGCCTTTCATCGATTCCTTCATCTATGAGGAAACGCCGGACCAGCTCCGGGCATGGGATGACGTGCGCGCGGACATGGAAAAGGACGCCCCCATGGAGCGCCTGATCTGCGGCGATGTGGGGTTCGGCAAGACGGAAATCGCCATGCGCGCCGCCTTCCTTTCCGTGCTCAATGGCAGGCAGGTGGCCATGCTCGTTCCCACGACCATCCTTGCGGAGCAGCACGAGAAGACATTCCGCGAGCGATTCGCCGATTTTCCCGTTGTTATCGAATCGTTGTCACGGTTCAAGTCCCGCGCCGGGCAGAAGGACATCCTCGACAGGCTCGCGCATGGCAGGGTTGACATCGTGATCGGCACACATCGCCTCCTCTCCAAAGATGTGCTGATCAAGAAACTGGGCCTTCTCGTCATCGACGAAGAGCAGCGATTCGGCGTCCGCCACAAGGAACGTCTGAAAACATTCAGGAAAAACGTGGATGTGATCGCCATGAGCGCCACGCCCATTCCGCGGACCCTGAACATGTCGCTGCTCGGCGCCCGGGACATCTCCTATATCAACACGCCGCCCCGCGACCGTTACAGCGTGCACACCGAGATTCTGCCGTTCGAGGAAAAATTCGTGGTCGAGTCGGTCATGAGGGAGATCGACCGCGGAGGACAGGTGTTCTTCGTCCACAACCGCGTTCAGTCCATCGACGGGGTACGGCGTTACCTGGAGCGCATCATGCCGGCGGTCAGTTTCGGTGTCGCCCACGGCCAGCTGCCCGAGAAGCGGCTCGAAACGGTGATGCGCGATTTCCAGGCGGGACGGTTCCAGGTCCTCGTCTGCACCATGATCATAGAGAACGGACTCGACATGCCCACGGTCAACACCATCGTCATCAACCGCGCCGACACCTTCGGGCTCGCACAGCTCTACCAGCTCCGTGGACGGGTCGGGCGCTCCAACAGGCGTGCCTTCGCGTATCTTATGATACCGCCGAAAACGAGCCTCTCGAAGATCGCCCGCCAGCGTCTCAGGACCATAGAGGAATTCGCCCACCTCGGGAGCGGTTTCAACATCGCCATGCGCGATCTCGAGATTCGCGGCGCCGGGAACATCCTCGGGACGGACCAGTCGGGTTTCATTTCGGCCGTGGGTTTCGACATGTATATGGAGCTTTTACGTGAAACCATCGCGGAGATGAGAGGTCAAAAGATAGAGAAGCCTCCCGATACGGATGTGCGAATCGCCGTCGACGCCTTCATACCCGAGACATATGTACCTGATCCGGCGGAAAGGGTGCTTCTGTACCGGAGAATCGCGGAAACGCTTCGTCTGGCAGATGTGGACGCAATCGGGGATGAAATGCGGGACAGGTACGGACGTTTCCCGGAACCGGTCGTAAATCTCGTCGATGCCACATATATCAGGCATCTTGCTTCGGCGATCAATGTTTCCGAGGCGGTGGTGCGGGACGACAGGGCGGAGTTGTACATTCCGGAAGGTATTGAAATGACTCGTGATACCATCGAGCGAATGGTGAAGAAATCCCCGGTGAAACTGCATTTCTCTTTCGAGGAAGGAATGCGGATGACATTCACCGCTCCGCCGACCGAAAAAGGCGAACTCGAAGGTGTAAAAAATATCTTGCAGAACATGTGTAAGTGATATATATTATATGAATATATACCGATGTGCGTCGTGTTCCGGGGGCCGGTCGAATGTGAATTCACGGTCCGGTGCGGGAGGAAATTCTCAGATCATGACTGTCCGGAATCTCATGAAGTTTCGTTTTGAAGACGGCATTCGTGGATGTATTCTCCGGAAAGGAATGACTCATGCGCGGTATTCGTGAGTGGACAAAACAAGCGGCCGGTGTATTTCTGCTTATTGCGGCGGTTTTTCTGGCCGGATGTTTCGGGGATGAGCAGGTAAAGGACAGCGGCGAAAGAATCTATGCCGTCGTGGATGGCGTTCCGATGACCGAGTCGGACCTGATGTCGATCGTTCCCCGGGAATTCCAGACATCGCTTACACCAGCCTATCGCAAGGAACTGATCCGCGAGTGGGTTGAAACCGAGCTTCTTTACCAGGAAGCGGTACGCCTCGGAATCGATCGTGAGCCCCAGATCGCAAGAATACTCGAAAACACACGGCGCAACCTTCTCAGCAATGAAATTCTCGAACGGAAACTGGCTGAGATTCCCGAGCCCTCGGATGATGATCTCAGGGAGTTTTTCGAAAATCACGAGGATTATTTTATTCTCCCCAGCGATGAATATGAAGTCCGGTATGCGCTCTTCGACAACATGGACGACGCCAAGGACTTTTATGCGCAAGTGAAAAAGGGCGTCAGTTTTTCCGATCTGGCTGAAAAGGAATCGAAGGATCCCAGCGCGGACAGGGGAGGTTCTCTCGGGACGGTCAATGAAGGTTCGGTGGAACAGGCCGTTTGGGAGGCGATTGTCAGCACCCACGACCGTCTGGGCCTCACAAAGATATCGAGTCCCTTCAAGGTCATCGACGGATATGGCATTGTGATCGTCGACGCGATCTACGAGCGGGGAACGACAAAGCCCTTCGAGGACATACGCGGACAGATACGTGATTATTACATGGTCGACAAACGGCTGGAAGCGCGTGAAGCGTTTCTGGACTCGCTTGTGACCATAAGCGAAATCGAATACCGGTTCTGAAACCGGAGAGGATGTGTGAATATCATGCTTGTGTACGTGATGACGAAAAAATATACGGTACTGTGCGCAGCGCTGCTGTGCGCGTTCGCTTTCGGTGTTTCAGCGCACGCCGCCGATGTTGTCGACAAGGTCGTGGCCGTGGTCGGTGACGAGGTCATTCTTCTTTCGGAACTTCAGAAACAGATACAGTCCCAGATGATGGCCCGTAACATGGATGTACAAAACACGCCGCGCGATCAATTGATGAAGCTTCAGAGTGAAGTTCTGGAGGGAATGGTGGATGACAGGCTGCTGTTCGTCAAGGCGATCGAGGATTCCATCGAGATTGACGCCCGCGAGGTTGATCGCGAACTGAACAATCAGATCAACGCGGTGAAGATGAAATACGGCAGTGACGAGGCCTTCACGGAAGGTCTCGAGGAATATGGCCTGACAGAGGTGCAGCTCCGCAAGATGTACGGTGATGCGATTGCGAAGGACTTTCTGCTCCAGCGGATACGCTATGACATTACCCGTATGGTCTCGGTTACCGCATATAATTTTTCATTGCTTGATCCAAAATAAATTGTACCATCATTACC